>JAPLIO010000220.1 GCA_026389055.1 Candidatus Melainabacteria bacterium
AGCAACCTGTTTGCAGGGCAAACAACATTCCTAGAATCTGCACCCACCTATCGAGTCATGCAAGAGGTCTATTAAGTGGTTAAACCAACGCTAAGGTTTTAGCTTGAGCTTTAAACGCTGCTATGCCCGCATAACGCCCAGCGGTTGATAATTCTTGTTCAATACGCAACAACTGGTTGTATTTCGCCACCCGTTCAGACCGATTAACCGACCCAGTCTTGATTTGACCCGCATTGACAGCAACCGCTAGATCCGCAATAAACGTATCTTCTGTTTCACCCGAACGGTGTGAAATAACGGTGGTGTAATTGTTACGGTGTGCTAAGGCAATTGTAGCCAACGTTTCAGTTAACGACCCAATTTGGTTGACCTTAATCAAAATGCTGTTAGCAATCTCTTTTTCAATGCCTTCAGCCAAGATTTTTTGGTTGGTAACAAATAAGTCATCGCCCACAATTTGGCAGATGTTACCTGTAGCTTGGGTGTGCAATGCCCAACCAGCCCAATCCTGTTCGGCCATACCATCTTCAATGGAAATAATGGGGTATTGCCGAGCCCAGTTCGCTAAGAAATCAACCATTTCTTGTGAAGAGAAGGTTTTGCCTTCGCCTTCCAAAGCGTAGTTACCATTTTTGTAAAATTCTGAACTGGCAACATCCAAGGCAATTTTCATTTGATCTTGCGTGTTGAAGCCTGCTTTTTCAATCGCTTCCAAAATCAAGTCAATCGCTTCTACGTTGCTTTTTAGGTTAGGGGCAAAACCGCCTTCATCGCCCAAGCCTGTAGCATAGCCTTTTTTCTTTAAGACTGATTTCAAGCTATGGAAGGTTTCGCAACCCCATTGCAACGCTTCGCTAAAGGAAGAAGCACCCGCAGGCACAATCATGAATTCTTGGAAATCAATGCTGTTATCCGCATGAGCCCCACCGTTGATGACGTTCATTAAAGGCACTGGCAAAGTGTTGGCACTAACGCCACCCAAATAGCGGTATAATGGCAAACCGAGTGCTTCGCTAGCAGCCCGAGCGGTAGCCAAGCTGACGCCCAAAATAGCGTTAGCTCCTAGGTTTTCTTTGTTTTCGGTGCCGTCCATTTCAAGCATCAGGTTATCAATTTCGGCTTGTTGGCAGGCGTCTAAATCAAGCAATTCTTCGGCAATTTTATCGTTGACGTTGGAAACGGCTTGTAATACGCCTTTACCACCGTAACGTGAAGTATCACCATCACGCAATTCAAGGGCTTCTCTGGAACCTGTGCTAGCACCTGAAGGCACGGCAGCTCTGCCTAAGAATCCACCAGAAAGAAGTACGTCTACTTCGATGGTGGGGTTTCCGCGGGAATCTAAAATTTCGCGGGCTTCAATATGTTCAATTAAGGTAGACATCATGGGGAAAATCTCCAGTTGGGGTGGGGTAACGAAATAAAATGAGGTTGGTACTTGCGTTCAAACTTCTTTATTCTACCTTAAGCACGCTATTAACGCTACTGCTTTGTTGTGTGGCATCATTTTTTGGTGGTGCGACCGTTTTGATTCTACCGCAACCTCTGATTTATGATATAATCCAAAGGTTGTCTTTTTCTTAAGTTTACTTTCCTAAATGGAGCTATTTACTTATCATTGTAGTTTCAATGTGTCCACAGGAGAAAATCCATGGTTTCAAATCAAATATTGGATGAATTACCATCATCTATTCGCCAAACAATTAACAGCTTGCCCGAATATCAAAAATCGACATTTGAAGAAGACTACTTACGCAAACGCAAGAGTAAAGCCTTAATAGCAGTTTTATCCATCTTGTTCCCAATCCAGTTGTTTTTACTGGGAAGAACAGGTTTAGGAATTGCTTTTATACTAACTGGAGGTGGGCTATATGTGTGGTGGATTATTGAATGGTTTTATTCTCCGCTCATACGCGTTCCTGCGTACAACGAAAGTGTTGCACGTGAGCTATTGCGAGACATTCACGCCGCTCAATCTATTCAATCATTCAAAGCATCATAATAAAACTCCACAATTAAGAGGGTTCTTGCATCACATCAAGGCCACTGCTTTTTTGCTTTCTTCCAAAGCCTTTTTTGGAAAAAGCTTTTAATTGGTGGGTAATTTTGCTAGAATAAGGGCATTCTTACTAACAGATTAGAAAGCCCTGCTACCATGATGATGATGACTACCACCGCCTGCCTCATTTCCCCCGAAACCCACCACCTACCCGTGTTAGACCACGGCTTCGTGGAACTGGTCGACGTGCTGGGGTCTGATTTAACCGTGGTCAATTCCGCCAGGGTCAGCTTCGGTAAACGCAAAACGGAACTAGATGAGCAAGACGAAAAACTCATCCGCTACCTAGCCAAGCACCAACACTGGAGCCCGTTTCGCCACGTTCAACTACAATTCCACTGCAAAGTACCCGAATTCGTAGCACGGCAATGGTACAAACACGTTGTAGGCATAGCCTACAGCGAAGGCGGAGCCATGTGCGTAGACCACGCTTGGAACGAAATCAGCCTACGTTATGTGGATGCCAGCGAATTCCACTTCTATACGCCTGAAGGCTTCCGTAGCCAATCGCCCAGCAACAAACAAGCCAGTACAGATGCCATCGTAGAAAACGATTTTTCCCTACAAGCAGCCTACAAACAACACGCCGCCGACACCTTTACCCTGTATCAGCAATTGGTGAATAATGGCGTAGCCAAAGAACAAGCCCGAGGCGTACTACCCTTAAGCATTTACACCGAATTCTACTGGACGGTTTCACTCCAAGCTTTAGCCAACTTCATTAAATTGCGTACCCACGAAGGGGCTCAATATGAAATTCGATGTTATGCGGATGCGTTGGAAAAATTGACGCAAACCGTTGTGCCTGTTTCCTATAAATACCTCATCAACACCGAAGCAGGAGCGTAAGCCCAATGACCATTGAAACCCCTATTGAAACAGGTGAAGAAACGCAACAGCTGGTTCAAGCGGATATTGCGAGCCATAGCCGTCGAGATTTTTTGAAGCTGGCTTCAACAGGTTTAGGGGCTTTGTTAGCCATGGGTACAACCCTAGCCGTACCCGCCTTGGCGGAAGCCAAATGGTTTGGGAAGAAGCCTTCTGGTACGGCGTCTTATCAATTAGAAGCCACTTCGTTGTTTGATTTTGTGCCAGCCCCCGTGCAAGCCATGGATTTTTCAGCGGTTTTCGCTAAAACGCAAGGGTTTTCCGCCAAGCAATTGGAAGCCCACTACGGGCTTTACAAGGGCTATGTAGGCAAATATAAAACGATTACGGAAGCCATTAAGGCACTCACCCCCGAACAACTTTCTGGGGCGAATGGTACTTATCATGTGTACAGGGAATTGTTGGTAGAACAAAGTTTTGCCTTGAATGGGGTGTTACTACACGAAGGCTATTTTGAAGCCTTGGGCGGTGGTTCAAATACCTTGCCTTCCCCTGCGTTGAAGCAGTTATTATCGCACCACTTTGGCAGTTGGGAAGGCTTTACCGCCCATCTAGTTGCTGCAGGCAAGTGTATGAGAGGCTGGGCGATTTTAGCAGTCAACTTACGAGATGGTGGTTTACACTGGTACGGGTTAGATAGCCATAACCAATTTAGCCCGATGTTAACCGTCCCCATTTTGGTGGTGGATGTTTATGAACACGCTTATTTGCTTGATTTTTCCACTAATCGGGAAGCGTACCTGACTGCGTTGATGAAAACCATTGATTGGGGCGTGGTAGAACAACGCTTGGCATTAGCCATGGAACAAAAACCTACCACCCTTGGGAAGCAACGATAAACCGTGGATGAGCTGTGGTTGCAATCAGTAGTTACAGAAAAAACGGCTATTAACCAGCAGTTACAAGATTTTTTCCCGAATGAACAATTACGGTTATATCAAACCACCACACCCTTTCCTGTTGAGTGGTTGACTTTGCAAGAACAAGCCTTTTTTAAGACGTTAAAACATCCGAATCGGCAAGCTAGCTGGTTGCTGGGTAGAACGCTACTCAAGTTTTTAGCTTGCCAGCAATCGGATTTATTGCCCCAAGATGTTGAGAACCCACTGGATACCCTAGAGGCTTGGCAGTTTCCGCACTCTCGTTGTAGTGTTAGCCATACAGAGCAGGTGGCGTATGCGTTGGTGAAGTTAAATCAACAATCAGCTAGTTCCATTAGTTCCATTGGGTTAGATGTAGAGGAGATGAGCCGAAAAGGTTTATCAACAAGGGCTTTGGGGTATTTGCTTTCTGAAGCGGAACGGGTTGATTTTGAGCAATTGCAGTTGAAAAATCCTGAAACCCGATTGGATTTGCGTTATTGGACAGCCAAAGAAGCCCTTTATAAGGCTACGCCTGCTGAGCATCAAGGGGATATAAGGTTTAATCAATGGGAATGGCTAGCATTTGGTGCTAAAGCAAAAGCGGTAACCCGAAGCGGCGTAGTGCTACAAGGGCAGGTGTTTAACACGGTAGATAATACCCAAGAAAACAGGTGTTGCCTCAGCGTAGCAATGGTTGAACCTACCAATCACAATGCCCCTCCTACTATTTTGAAGTAGAAGAGGCATTGTGGTGGAGGCAGGAGGAGTTGAACCGCCGACCTATAGCGTGCGATGCTATCGCTCTACCAACTGAGCTATACCCCCATAGAAGATTATGATTGAAATAGCCAAAAAATCAAGCCTCCCGAAAAAATAGTAGGCTTGGATTGAATAGGATAATGACGGGGGTTACTGGAAAATAATTTGTCCGCCTGCCGTAGCATAAGGAGCATAGCCTCTTTGAGCAATATAAGGATTATACTGCTGTTGCTGTGGCATACCATAACCCTGCATCGTTGGGCTAGCATTACCGTAACCAAAGCCTTGTGCGGAAGCACCTTGCATGCCATAACTCTGCATGGTTGGGTTAGTGTATCCATAGCCAAAGCCTTGTGCAGAGGCTACACCACCCTGCATCCCATACCCCTGCATGGTTGGGTTAGTGTACCCTTGGGTTGTTTGTAATGGTGAATTTGTATATTGTGATAAACTCATTGGGTTTACTAAGTTTTGTAGAGCGTATTGTTGTTGACTAACCCCACTACTAACAGGTTCAACCAATGATTGGGCACCTGTTTGTGGTTGATATTGATAAGCAGACCCCTGTTGTTGAACAAATACTGGCTGAGGCATAGGTTGCTGAGGTACAAATCCATAAGCTTGCTGATAGGGGTTAAATGATGAACCGTTAGCTGATTGAGATAAACTAGTAACTTGTGGCACATTAGCAAACTGTGGGAAACCAGAGGGTTGTTGTTGTTGTTGCGGAGCAAAAATAGACCCCGTTTGCTGTTGTTGCCCAGCTGTACCTAGCATTTGCCCAAGTACATTACCTGTACCTGAACCTAAACCGCCACCACCTAATGCACCATTTTGTAATAGCGGGGCATTGTATAAACTATCAATGCTGAAGTTTAACGGGTTATTGGGGTTAAATTGAGCTACAGGCATGGTAAAATTAGGAATTTGAGAATAAGCCATGGTTTCAATCAACGGGCTAGCGGCAGGGTTGCCTGTAAATAAAAATAGCTGACCACGTAAATCCTGAGCTAAGCCACTACCATACTGGCTGGTATAGTTAGGAAGCCCCAAGCTTTGCGTTAAGTTTCTTGGCAATGCAGGAGGTTGTTGTGTTGGGCCGCCAATACCGAAGCTCATCATCATCGTATTATTTTCCTTTGTAGTTGGTCTGTTGGTCTGTTAAAAAATGAAAAACTAAAAATTCAAAACTGGCACGAATTCGATCGGGTCAATTGCTGAGGGGTCGAATGAAGCGTGAAGATTCTATAACCTAACAAACAAACCCAACAGAGGAAAATTGTCCAAGCTCCCATTAGATTGATACAATCTGTTACAATAGAACCAGTTCTCCTTCTCGGCTACAGGAAGTAATCGCAATGAATGACTCACTTTTTGGTAAAGGTAAAAACCGAAGAAGCACCCATGAAGCCACGGTGCAACTACCTAAAGCTTCGGGTAATGCCAACGCCACTAACGCCATAACCGCAGAAGGCATCGAACTTTCCGCCCTTGATGGGTGGTTTCGCACCCTGCAACAACACTTAAAACATGACCCTTACCCCAGTTTTGGCACCGTAGAACGCCTTGTGGGGCTTATGCTGGAGACCAAAGGCCCTAAAGCCAAATTGGGCGATGTTTGCTTAGTAGAAACGCAATCTTCCAACACTCATCAAGCGGAAAAGCAATTTTTACCCACCGAAGTGGTTGGCTTTAGGGAAGGGCGTTTGTTGCTAATGCCTTTGGGTGAAATGACCAGCCTCGGGCTAGGTTCACGGGTTTGGAATACGGGGAAATCGCTTCAAGTGAATGTGGGTGATGAATTACTGGGCAGAGTGTTAGATGGACTAGGTAACCCGATTGATGACCGCTTTCCGCTTTCAGGGTTTGAAACTGTTTCTGTAGCGGGGCAACCACCGCACCCCCTCGGTCGGCAGGAAATTAACGAACCTTTGCCGATGGGGATTAAATCTATCGACAGTTTTTTGACGTTGGGTAAAGGGCAAAGAGTCGGCATTTTTGCGGGTTCAGGCGTGGGAAAAAGTACCACGCTGGGCATGATTGCCAGAAATTCTGAAGCGGATATGAGCGTGATTGCCTTGATTGGCGAACGGGGACGTGAAGTTCGAGATTTTATGGAAAACGCCTTGGGCGAAGAAGGCTTAAAACGAAGCGTGGTAATTGTTGCCACGGCGGAACAACCTGCGTTGGTTAAAATCAAGGCGAGTTTAGTAGCCACCGCCATTGCGGAACATTTCAGAGACCAAGGCAAGCAGGTTTTGCTGATGATGGATTCGCTCACTCGGGTTGCCATGGCGTTACGAGAAGTGGGCTTGGCGGTGGGCGAACCCCCTGCTACACGGGGGTATCCACCGAGTGTGTTTGCGTATATGCCTCGGTTGTTAGAACGGGCGGGCATGGGTGAAACAGGGGCGATTACAGGGCTTTACACCGTGCTGGTTGAAGGCGATGACTTCAACGAACCCATTGCGGATTTGGTTCGGGGGTTGTTGGATGGACACATTATTTTAAGTAGGCAATTAGCCCAGCAAAACCACTTTCCAGCGGTGGATGTAGGGCAATCCGTCAGCCGATTGTTCTTGCAGTTGGCAAGCCCTGAACATAGAGAACAGGCGGGCATTTTACGAGATTTAATGACCACTTACCAAAAGAATGAGGATTTGCTAAGCGTGGGGGCTTACATTGCGGGCGGAAACCCGAAGTTGGATTTGGCGGTGCAACTGAAACCAGCGTTGGATGCGTTTTTGAAGCAATCGGTAGATGAAGCCTTTGCGTATGACGATACGCTAGCGTTGTTACAACAATTGGGCAGTTAAACTACCCTTCAAATGGTTTGATTAGCTTACCGCCAACGGCGTAGTTTTCAGGGGGCATATCCACCACATGGATTTTTACCTTTTCTAGGGGCACATCAATGCTGGTGGCGATTGCTTGCGTTACTAGCTCTACCATTTGTTGCTTTTGTTGGTGGGTACGACCCGCTAAAATTTTAATTTCTACTAATGGCATAAGTAAGACACCTTCTTTTTGAAAACGGTATTAGAACGAAACATATTTCATTCTACACCAAAAATGCCCCTGTTGATTGAACATCAACAAGGGCATTTTCTTAAACTGCATTAACGCTTAGACTGTTTCTGATTTGTTAGATTCTTCAAGTTCTGTAGATTTTGTAGACTCTTTAAATTCTTTAGGTTTTTCAACTTTATCCTTTTCTAAAGCACTGGAACGAGGGGACGCAGAAGTGAAAATTTTCGGAGAGTCCTTCATTGTAGAAATTTCAGAGAAAGGTCTTTCTACCCTATCGTTTCTGTTAGCCAACTTAGTTTCTAATTGCGAAATCTTATCTAAGATGTGAACGTTTGAGACCATATTCTGATTGTTTGGCTCTACAGTAGTTTTTTGAGATTGAGAGGCTAATAGGCTTACCATCAACGGTAATAAATTAGCGGTGGAATCCGTCGTACTAGGTGTAGGTGCAACTGTAGGTAAACTAGCTCTAGGAGCGATTGTTCCGCCAGTCCCTAGCCCACTACCTAAACCACCATAAGCAGACAATGAGGGGTCGACAGAAGATACTATTGCTGGTGTTGGTGCTACCGCTAACGGTTGTTGTAATGAACCACCAGTATAATCTATACCTTGTGCTTGTATAGGAAAACCAGTAACTGGGGTCGTCGTCGGGCTATTAGCATAGAGGAGCGGGACTGTACCGCCTGTACTCATCGTGTTATTAGCAAACCCAGCAACTGTATTTGAAAACACAGGTAAACCTGATGTGCCACCCGTTAGGGTTCCTGCCATAGGATTTACACCGTTTAAGGTAGTACCAATTGTACGAGGTTGTACAAAGCTAGTAACACCACCCATCGCTGGGGCTAGTGCCGTTGTTTGGTAAGTGGGTACGGGCTTTAATACAGAATAATCATTAGCTATCATAAAAAGAATCTCCAATAAAAGGGTGTGTATTGTGAAAAGGGAAATCAATTAAAAAAAGAAAGAAAATACCAAGAAGCACTAATAGAACCGTCATCATCAATTTTATCAATGATGTTAAGTTCTTCTTGTAACTATATAAAAACAACTTTTAGAGCATCTTGTGCTAGTGCTTATGTTTTGAAGATAAACTGGGCTAAGCAAGAGGGAAGAGAAAGCCTTGTTTTGCTGGGTAAAAAACAACTTTACTTTCAATGAAATTGCCTTAATGGTATAATCAATTCGTTAAAAATCACCCTCTTTTTTCATCTTTATCTTTGATTGGTAACCTTATCATGCAACCGATTATTCCTGTTTTAACCAATGCCGATGCTCAAGCGTTTGTAGCAGAACGGTGCAAAGCATCGCCTTTTTTAGATGCTTCTGAGGCTCAAAAAGCGTGCGAAAAAACAGTCGCCACCATCATCGCCGATGTTCGTACCCGTGGCGATGCCGTTCTTTATGAACTAGCCGCCCGTTTTAGCGATTCTTTACAAGCAGGGCAATCCATCAAAATTGATGCGGAAACGATTCATCAAGCCAGTAACCGAGTTTCACCCGAAGCAAAATTAACGCTTCAAACCGTCGCTAAAAATATCGAAACCTTCGGGCAGTTGATGATAGATAGCTTGCCAAAAGCACCTCAAACGATGGCTCAACAAGGGTATGAAGCTAGTTTTTCCTTCAAGCCTGTGCAATCCGTAGCGTGCTATGTGCCTGCAGGTAGGTATCCGCTGGTTTCTTCTGCCTTGATGACAGCCGTAACGGCGAAAACGGCGGGTGTTCCGTTTGTGGCAATTGCCTGTGCCAACCCTGCCGATGAAATTTTATACGTTGCCCAGTTGTTGGGTATTGATGCGGTTTACAGGGTGGGTGGAGCCCAAGCCTTGGCTGCTTTTGCCTTCGGTACGCAACAAATTCCGCAGGTAGATATGATTGTTGGACCAGGCAATGCCTATGTCAATGAAGCAAAACGTCAACTACAAGGCACGGTGGGTATTGATATGTTAGCTGGCCCTAGCGAAGTGGTTGTTGTGGCAGATGAAACCGCAAACCCTGACTGGGTTGTGGCGGATTTGTTAGCTCAAGCCGAACATGACCCCGATGCTAGAGTTTATTTGCTAACCTCTTCTACCGCCTTGGCACAAGCCATTCAACCCATTTTAGCCGAACGATTGGTGGCATTAAACTTGCCTACCTTCTTGGCGGAAAGCAGTTTAGCCCAAAGTGCCGTTTTAGTGTTTGAAAACGATAGTTCAGCCTGTATCAAAGCCGCTAACGCCCTAGCCCCTGAACATTTACAGTTACATGGCGATGGGTTTACCCAGCAGTTAGACCAATTTCTGCACTATGGGGCGGTATTTACCAGCCAACATACGACGGTGGCTCATGGTGATTATGTGGCGGGACCAAACCACACGTTACCCACAGGGCGAAGTGCCAGATTTTCAAGCGGGTTAAGCCCGTTGACGTTTCTACGAGTGCAGAATCAAGTTCGGGTTAGCCAGCCTAATGTTTACCTAAGCCAACATACGCAGGCTATGGCTGGGTTTGAAGGATTGATTGCCCATGGGTATTCCGCCAAAATCCGTACAGAAAGACTCGGTTAAATTTGAAAAAAGGGCGAATTGCAGCGATGGCTCACGCTTGGCAATTTTTCTTTTTTGACTATACTAATAAGCAGATAGTTTGATACGATCCCTTGTTGTTGAATAGATTGGAACAACCAATCATGATGATGATGCCTACCGCTACTGAAACCGCTACCCGTCAAGAAAAAGATTCTATCGGTATTCGGGAAGTACCCGCCGAAGCCTACTACGGCATTCAAGCCTTGCGTGGTAGCGAAAACTTCCCTATTACAGGCATTAAACCCGCCCAACAATATCCCGAAGCCATTTGGGCGTTTTCCCAAATTAAAAAAGCCGCCGCTTTCGTCAACACCCAACTTGGCGTGCTAGACCCCATCCACCCCGAAGAAAACACCCGCATTGGCGAAGCCCTCATGCAAGCGTGTGATGAATTAGAAGCAGGCAAGTTTAACGCCGAATTTATTGTCGATGTATACCAAGGTGGCACGGGCACTAGTAACCACATGAATTGCAACGAAATTTTAGCCAATCGTGCCAACGAAATCCTCGGTGGTAAAAAGGGAGACTATAAACCTGTTCACCCTAACGACCACCCCAACTACGGGCAATCGACCAACGATGTTACACCAACGGTTTTACGGCTAACCTTCTTGAAAAAACACGCTCCCTTATTGGCTAGCGTTCGGCAATTGGAAGCAGCGTTTCGGGCGAAAGCCGTTGAATTTAAAGATGTGCTAATTTGCGGGCGTACCCACATGCAAGACGCCGTTCCCTTAACGTTAGGGCAACAAATGGGTGCTTATGCCAATGCTTTAGCCGATGCCGCTGAAAAACTAGAGCAAGCATCCGTCAATTTGCATTACCTTGGCTTAGGGGCTTCCGCTTTAGGAACGGGCTTAAACACCCACAAAGAATACCGTACGAGAGTCATTGAAACCCTCAGCCAGTATACAGGGTTTGCCCTAAAACCCGCAAAAGACTACTTCCAGTTGACTTCCAGCTTTGGGCATTTCAGCGATTATTCCGCCGCCTTGCGTTCTGTCGCCATTGAGCTTGAAAAAATTGCTCATGATTTGAAGTTGTATTCTTCGGGTCCGAAAACCGCTATTGGCGAATTGATGTTGCCCCAGTTACAACCAGGGTCTTCCATTATGCCGGGGAAAGTGAACCCTGTGTTGCCTGAATTGATGGATCAGCTTTCTTATGCCGTGCAGGGTAATGATTTGACCATTTCGCTTTGTTGCCAAAATGGGCAATGGCAGTTGAACGTAATGATGCCCATGATTTTGATTAAAGTAACGGAATCTCAAACATGGTTGACCAACGGCTTGAAGCAATTTGCCGAACAGTGCGTGGTGGGTATTCAACCTAATATGGAATACATTGAACACCGTATGAATTATTCCACTATTTTGCTCACAGCATTGAACCCCTTTATTGGGTATGCTCACGCGGCTCAAATAGCAAAAGTGGTTTTGGCTGAAGGTAAAACCGTTCGGGAAGTGGCGTTGGCGATGGATATTACCGATATCTATGGCAAAAAGCTAGATAACGCCCGCTTAGACGAGATTTTATCCGTTTCCGCCATGACTAGCCCGAATGTTGGGTAGTTAATCCAACAAATGTTGATTGACTGGAGCAATTTGGGCTGAATCGCAAGCAATATACCTGTTAGGGCATCGTTTGCAAGCTTCAAACCCAACAGGGGCAACCAATTCGCCAGTCGTTTCATCTTGAAATGCCAAGGCTTCAGGAGCATGAACCGCCCGAAGTTGCTTAAAATGGGTATTTTGCCAAAAATCACCTCGCCAAACGGGGTGCCATTCTGCTAAAGAACCCACCTGCCACCTTGGGCATCCGCTAGCCTGAAACCCTAAATTCACACTAACCGTATGTAACGGAAACGTGCAAGACGATAAAAGGGGGGGCGTTTCTTCCGCTTCCAGCGGTGTTTCTTGGGCTACTTCTGAAAATCCTTCCGAAGGATCTTCCCAAATGGTGGGCCAAGTAATAGCGACTCGATAATCTTCCGCTGGGAAGGTGTTAAAGTAAGCCAAAGCGTCTTGGTTGTCGTTTGTAATGGCTTCAAACCAAACCGAAGCCTCATCTTTTAACGGTTTAAACCAAGCGGTAGCTGGCAGTTTGTTACTAAAATGAACGGCATCCACCCCTAATTGTTCTGCTTGTTTCAACATTTCAGGTACATCTTTTTGATACTGATAATTATTGAGCACATAAGAAACCGAAATACAGGCAATGCGTGCCTTTCGCCCCAACTGTTTTCGCTGCGTTATATACCGATAAACCGTTTCCTGCAAGGCAATAAATTCACCCGTGGTTTTACCTGTTAATGCTTTGTAAGTGCTTAATTGGTATCCTTCCAAGTGAATGCGTAATTCATCTAACGGGCTTTTTAATAAAGCAATCCCCGAAGAAGAGTCTAACGCACTACCCGAGGTACAAACCAAGACGGAGACCGACGGAAAAAATTGCTTCAATTGGCAAATAATCGCTGGCAAGTCAGGAATAAGCAATAAGGCATCCGTATCCGTTTCTTCGACGAATTCAACCCGCTCTATGCTAGGTAATTGGGTTAATAAATAGCTCATAGAATCCCAATTGAAGGGTTTATATTCTCCCATGGCATCTATACAAATCCGCAAGCAAGTCGCTTCAGGGGTGGTGTATTCGCTTGATAAGCCGACTTCTTGTGCAGCACCCTTCATCCAATGGTGGAATTTTTCGGTCAGGGGTTTTTTTGTTTGAGAAACGGGTACTGGAGGACGAGACAGCCCGATATCCACAGTCGTTTTTGGGTTATTTGGGGTAACCGTTTGATTGTTAGTGTTTAAGAACCAAGAAAATACGGATGGGGTCATAAAGTCGAAAGCCTTTGCTAACGTTACAATGAAAAATGCGTGTTAAGTAGTAGTATAAAAAAAATCGCACCAAAAGAAGCCCCCCAAATAGGGGAGCTTTCCATTATAAGTCAATTTATCCTGCTTGATTGAGTACCGCATTCAACCGAGCTAAATCCTCAGGCGTATCTACGCCAATAGGGGCTTCAGGCACAACGGCAGCAAATAGTTGAAAACCCGCTTCCATCGCCCGTAATTGTTCCAACTTTTCCAGCAATTCCAGTGGAGAAGGCGGTAACGAAACAAAGCGTTCCAACGCTGAACGGCTATAAAGATACACCCCTAAATGCCGAAAAAACGATTGCCCCACTAAACCAGCATCCGCCGAAGCAAACCCGTCTCTCACAAACGGAACGCCTGCCCTGCTAAAATAAAGCACTTGCCCAGAAACCGCCCGAACCGCCTTCACGCAATTAGGGTTGGCTAATTCGATTTGAATGCCTTCAATAGAATCCGCCAAGGGGGTTACTAGCGTTAAAATATCAGGATTCACGGTAGCCACATCTGCAAAAACAAACGAAGCCAATTGGTCTAAAACCGCATTTAACGCAGTGGGTTTAATAAAGGGTTCATCGCCCTGAATATTCAAAACATAAGGCAAGTGCGGATAATTCTTCGCAACTTCCCACACCCTATCGCTACCTGATAGGTGATTAGCATCAGTTAATTGAACCGTGCCACCAAACGCCCGAACCACTTGGGCAATGCGTTCATCGTCGGTTGCTACCACAACGGTGGATTGGGCAAACAAGCTTTCGCCCACCCGTTCAACAACGTGCTGAATCATAGGTTTTTCGCCAATTAACGCTAAGGGCTTGCCTTCAAACCGAGTGCTACCATAGCGTGCAGGAATAACCACCAGCACTTGCTGAGCCAAAGCGGTTAGTTGGGCTTCATCAAACGGCATTGCAATAGCCCTTAAACTGAAACGGCTTGGGGTTGAATCATGTTTTGGCTAGCGGCTAATACCAAGCCTTCTGCACTGAACCGAGGCATAATTTCCGCACTGGTGCGTAAGCCCACAATACCGTAGTTATGCAGTTCAACGCCTTTTGCCATGAAGCCACAAGCAGGCCCACAAACGTTGTCTACCATCGTGGTGGCGTCGCCCACAACAAATTTATGTATCGTGCTTTCGCCTTGAGCAGTAATACCTTTAACCGTAACCGTGGTGCTGGTAGGCTTCTTGGCGTTACGAGTATCCACCAAACCACCCACAGTAATTTTACTTCTATCGCAAATGCCCGCTAATTCTAAGATAATATCATCGGCGTGTTCCATGTTGACCAGTTCAATTAAGCCATTGCGTTTTTCTAATTCTTCTTCAATTTCTTGGTCGCTCATGGCGGCTACACGCTCTGCATCAAAGCCTTCCAAGTGCAAGAAATCTTCCCGAATGGTGGCACGGTATTGCTCCCAATTGGCAACGCCTACACCAAAATGGATATCAATGTGTTCCAGTTCAACAAAACTTTGAGCCGCAACTGCTGCTATAGTGGTTAAAAACCCAGGCGTAGCACCACACCCTGTAATGTAGAGAATATTATTTTCAGCCAAGGTATCATTCAAAGGCAACAACAATTCAACTGCTTTGGTTCGTTTCAAAGCATCCACCATAACGCCTTGGAACGCCGTATTTTCAGCGATAAATTGAATGGTATTGGCATAAAAATCGACAGGCAAGTTGGGTAAAGCCATAAAAACGGCGTCAATCGCATCACCATGGTTTACCATTAAATCTGCAATAGCGGTTGGGGTTTTAACGCCAAATTCAGGAATTAAATGCAATTGCTGAATTTGCCCGTTGGGGTTCAACGCTTCCAATGAAAGCCCTGCTGGGTTGTAGGCAAAGCCTTCGCTATCTGCCATAGCAACGAGGGTAAACCCTTTGCGTTTGGAAAGCATTAACGCCATACCACGCCCTAAACCACCCGCACCTAAAATAGCAATTCTTAAACCGTTGGTCATCTCAATCATTCCTTATCATCCAAACAAAAACAGAGTAAAATCTGTCTATTATTATAAAGGAAACGGATTAAAAAACAACCGCTACCATTTCTAAATGGTATGAGCCTATAATTTCTTGTTGAAATTAGGGTCTGTAGGGTTTTCTCCGAATAAGTAGCCTAATGGCACACAAAAACCAATGATGAATGTAATAATGGTAAATTGTAGTGCTTCACGAGTTAAGGAGTATTTTGAGAATGCTATCGGGAGCAGTGTCGGTATAATCACCGCAGCCAATTGAGACTTCAGCTTGGCATTTTTTAATTCTTTTTCTTGCTCAACAGCACTATACATATTTCTATTGTTCATTTTAACATCTGCACGTTCTGTCGCTTTCTTTTCAGGTGAAGTAAAGAGGTTCCCTATAAAGGCGAAAAGTCCGATATAAGGAATTGAACCCCAGATAGAAGACCACAGCTTGGTATCGTGAATTTCTTGGGCATCTTTTGAGGCTTTGGGTGTTGCAGAAAAAGAATCCACGGGTATAACCTCCAGTATTTCTAGGCTTTGTGATAGAAAAAGTAGCTACTGGCAGAGAAAATTGGGACTGTAAGGCGGTTATTGACATAGTGTAATCCTTGTAAAAAAATCAGCCTTTAAATAAAAGTGCCATAGCCATATAAAACAGCCTCCAGCAAATTCTGTGCTAGCAGTGCCATTATTTATTAAAAAGTTCTCTTTATCACAATAAAGACTACGGTAAAGTCAAAACGGCGTTAGTGGCAGGAGGCAAATAGGCTATGCCTTCAGCTGTTTCAACAATTCCGCCACCACTAGCCGAGTATGGGAATACACCAGCCCACCTTGAAAATACAAGCAAAACGGCGAACGTAACGGGGCATCCGCCGACAGTTCAATCGAAGACCCATCAATAAACGTACCACCCGCCATAATCAGCTCGCTTTCATACCCCGGTGCATTAGCAGGAATAGGCGTTACATAAGAACTAATCGGCGAAAATTTTTGAACCGTAGCACAAAATTGCTTCAACTGCTCAGCATCCTTCAAAAACAACGTTTGAATAATATCCGCTCTGGGTTCATCCCACGCAGGCGATGCCTTCAACCCCAGTTCATCAAACAAATAAGCCGCTAAAACCATCCCCTTAACCGCTTCCTTCACCACATTGGGGGCTAAAAACAACCCCTGCATTAACGTACGAGTTTGGTCAAACATATAGCCACCATCCGCCCCAATACCAGGGCAGGTTAGGCATTCCGCTACAGAATCCATTAAATCTGCACGCCCAGCCACATAACCACCCGCTAGGGCAATACCCCCACCGGGGTTTTTAATCAGCGAACCCGCCATTAAATCCGCCCCAACGGCGGTAGGTTCTTGAGTTTCCATAAATTCGCCGTAGCAATTATCCACAAAAATAACCGCAGTCGGGTTCAACGCTTTGACTGATTGAATCAACCTTTTCAGCTGAACAATGGTCAACGGTAGCCGAGTGCTATACCCCCGAGACCGCTGAATATAAAGCATATTCGCTTGTTGAATGAGTGTTTGCTCTTCCGCCGTGAAAGTTGTGCGAATTGACCCTGCTTCGCCACCTTCAAACACATCTAACGCCTGATAAGAAACCCCTTTCGCCTTGAGCGATTGTTTGGAATTTCCCCGAATACCAATCACTTCTTCCAGCGTATCATACGGGTTACCCGTTATGGAAAGCATCGTCATACCATGGCTTAGGCACCCGTTCAGTGCCAAGGCAATGGCGTGTGTACCCGAAACAATATGCGGACGAACTAAGGCTTTTTCCGCTTGCAAGGCGTGGGCGAACAATACATCCAACGCTTCCCGCCCTAAATCGTTATGCCCATAACCCGTTACGCAGGCAAAATGTTCTTCGCCAATGCGTGCTATGCGAAAAGCTTCTAATACTCTGGCGGTATTTTGATGGCAAATGGCTTCAATAGCAGGAAAAGCGGTTGTTGATAAATGCTGTTCTGCCTGCAATAGCTGGGCTTCAATGGTCGGTTCGTTCACAAAAAAAATCCTACAGAGGTTAAAATAGAGAGAAAGAGAAAAATTGGCAAAAAAATTCGGAAGTGACAAGAGTCGAACTTGCAACCCCGCAAGGGGCGACCGCTTTCGAGGCGGCTTCCTAACCATTCGGATCACTTCCAAAAAAGATAAACTATTAAGTTTTATACAATTTTTATTATGCGGAAAACATAAATGGCTTTCAAGTTGCAAAATAGTAAAAATTATCGGATGATGGTTAATAGAGGTGATAAGCATTTATGGTGAAAGCAACACATAATCAAACAGTTGGCAACCAAGGCGAACGCTTGGTTCAGCATTATTTTGAACGAAAAGGCTTTAAGCTAGCCCATGCCAATTGGCGTAAACACGGCATTGGCGAGCTGGATTTAGTGATGCACCACCCAGCCCAACAGCGGTTGTTGATTATTGAAGTGAAGGCACGGTCTGCTAGTGGGGCTGATGGGCAAGAATCGGCGTTAAGGGCGGTATTTTCGCCCAAAAAACAGGAACGTCTTCAGATACTGACGGAAGCGTATTTGGCTGAAAACCCAGCGTTGGCTAACTTTACCCTAGAACTGCTTTGGGTGGTGGCTCAGGGGTGTGGGAATGAAGATGGGCAAGGGGCTAGCATCACCTGTTACCCGTTGGTATTTTAACGCTACTTATTACGAACTTGATAAGCAATGGCATCCTGCGTATCTGATAATTTCGTTTCGCTCCGCATAATGCAATCGAGCTTATCATCCATACGGGCTTGGCGTTGGGAAATTTTATCCAACTTTTGCTTCACATCTTCGTTAGCTCTGGCTTCATCGTACTTAAACCGATTTAAATCTGTCTGTATTTCACCAATATCCCGAATAGCCTGCCCAATGTGGTTTAGAACGGTTTGCATCCTGAAATCCACCCGTTGTGTTTGTAGATAGTTTGATTCTACCCTGCTTTTGAGTTGTTCAATAGCAGTTTGTCTTTTATCTAAAGGGGGTAAGTCTGCAATGGCGTTAGTTGGGCGAAGTAAGGCTTCTCCTCCCTTTAACGCCCCATCAGAAGTTACATTGGTTAGTTGCTGGTTCAACGGTACGTCAGAATAAGGGTTACGTACAATGGGCGGATTGATATTATAGCTAGGAATGGCACCTTGGGGAATACTCATCAGAATAAAATCTTTCTTGAATTTAAAAATAAGGCATCAAGAAGATAAAGGCGACTCAAACTAAAAGCGTGCTAGTTTTGATAAATTTAAGTGGTGGAAATACCAGCAACTTGCCTAGCTTTGGCTTGTTGCGGAGAAGCCGAATTGTTTTGAATGGCCACTTGAGCCATGCCCTGAACGGCCATGGCTTGCAAGGATTGTGCTTGAATACCCCGAGCCATTGCCGCTACCTTCATATCTTGAGCAGAAGGGCTATTGGGTGCAGTGGCTGCTTTTTCAGCCCGAATTGCATCCGACAAACTTTTAGCAGGGTCTTTTGAATTAAACCCAACCCGAATAGCCACAGAACCAGCCACCGTGATACCTTGAGAGTTTTTGGTCGTTTGAATCGGTCCCGCCACTAAATCACCCGCTGCATGGGCATGGGCATTTTCATGTGCCATGACAGATTGATAACTCTGTTCCCGTACCTGTTCCAACGCTTCTTCTTTGGAATTGCCTTCCCCTTTCCAGTTGCCAAATTGCACCTGTACTTTTTCAGGGTAACCACCATTAAAACCACTAATTTGCATCATCATTACGTTAAAAATCCTTGCATTAAATCAAAAAAAGCGAAACAAAACAGAGAGAGAGAGAGTGGGAACAGTCATCATTTTTCGTAAACTTGTCCTGTTTGTTTACGATGATAGTAATAATTCTATCAATTTCTACTACCCGATGCAAGCAGTTTTTTCCACAACCTAAGTTGACTTATTTGATGGAACTAACTTTATTTCAGTATAAAAAATGTCGATAGATTAGCAAATGCACCAGCCAATATAAAAGACCAAAACTGCCATGTTGTTCAACCCTTTATTGCCATTATCCGCCCAGCCCGTTTTCATTCAGCCAGAAAACGGTCGTATTTTGGCAACAAACACTAAACCTAATTCGCCGAAAAGCCAACCCAAACAATCGCCAAAGTGGCAACAACTCATCAATCAAAGCAAACCTATTCCCTTAAGTGTTGCCGTTGGGGCGGAGGGATTACCTCTTACGCTACTGAAAAAAGCCCTCGTTACTTGGGAGGTAGGCACGCAACACCGAGTGCAGTTTCAGTTGCTTGAAGATGCCGCCCCTAAGGCAATGCAGTCGGCAGATATTCTACTGCTTTGGGCGGAAGAAACGGCTTTGCCCCAACAGGAAGCACACCCTTCAGCCCACAATACAGGCAGAGCGTGGCTACACGTTAAAGCAATCAATCAATCGCCCGTTATTGTTGGCAGTACGATTGAACTGGTTCACTACCCAACCATTGATGCTTACCTTAGCCCCCTTCAACAAACTAATCGGCTTTACACCACATTATTGCATGAACTGGGGCATGCCTTAGGGCTTAATCACGCTAAAAATACCACTAGCGTTATGCACCCATTCGGTTGGAAAAACACGGAACTAACCGCCGAAGATAGTGGGTTAATTTTTCAGTTGTACGGCACCACTTAACGGCTGAAAATCTCTATCAATCACTCTTTTAAAATTTATA
>JAPLIO010000237.1 GCA_026389055.1 Candidatus Melainabacteria bacterium
CCTAAAAGCCGTTGCTTGGACGCTGATTATCCTTGGTGGTGGGGCTATTCACACCGCTGCGTTTTGGTTGATTACCCTACGGGCAAGCCATTAAAAAAATTAAAACCGAAAATCCCCGTTATAATACTGCGTAGTAAACAGTACTATAGCGGGGATAATGGTGTCGGAAAAGGGACTTGAACCCTCACAGATTACTCTACACGCCCCTTAAACGTGCGCGTCTACCATTCCGCCATTCCGACAATTTAGTTCGTTAGAGGTTTGACCTCGGTTCTTATTCTTAACTGAACGCACCGTGGTGTCAAGAGGAAAGCTTAAATTTATTCATTCTCGGGCTTTTCTTTGTTATCAGTCAATCTCAACTCATTGAGGAAATGCACTATGGATTTTGACCATTTTCTATGATTTTATCAATTTTTTCCCAATTAATATTTTTCAACTCAACCGTAGGATTATATCGCTTTAAATGTTCAAAAAAATTAGGAATACCTTCAACATAATTTTCTGATAAAAGCCAAATATGACGATTCTTTTCATCACTTATTTTGTACGCAAATAACCATGAATGACAAGTTACCGTTTGAATATTTTCCCACTTCATCGTACCTTTTTTAGATAACCAATAAGATTTAGCACCGCTAATTATTGTATCATTAAAATAAGCACAGTATCTTGCCATTATGTATGTACAGTAAGCGATTAAGACGAATACTGCAAAGGCTATAGGGTTGCCTTTTGTACCCCAAAAAACAATTAGGAAGATGATAAATTCTGACAAGCATAATAATATCGCTGATTTTCTAATCTTTAGATACGTTACCTTTTCAATCACTTTTTTTCGACTTGGAATAAATACGATATTTATCCAACTAACAAAGAGTGTTAAAAGGCTAAATGCAATCAATCCAAGGAACAAAGTATAATCATCTTTCATATAAAATCACCTTTTTTTTAAAGCTTTATCGATACCAATTACTTACTAATCGATATCGACAAAGCATTTAAAAAAGAAACATTATCGTGAAATTTATCAATCCAATACCGTAGATTACCCCGCAGGCTTGGCGACGATGCTGACGAGCTTGTTCGGCACCACAATGGTTTTGACAATGGTTTGCCCAGCTAAAAACTGCTGAACTTTTTCGCTTGCCATGGCTAAGGCTTCCAACTCGGCTTGGGGGGTATCCACCGCCACATCAGCCTTATCCCGCACTTTGCCATTCACCTGAAACACCACGGTAACGGCATCAGCAACCAACGCCTGCTCATCCACAGTACACCACGGCTGCAAATGTACAGACCCCTGCCCACCAATGCGTTCCCACAATTCTTCCGCCAAATGCGGCACAACAGGGGCAATGAGTGTAACTAACGCTTGCACGGCGTGGCTAACCACAGGGCAAGGCTCGGTTTGAGCAGGGTATTTCCCAATAACCGCCGCCAATTCCCGAATTTTAGACATATAGGTGTTGAACTGGTAATCGTTCTCTAAATCCGTCGTAATACCCACAATGGTTTTGTTGGTTTTTTGATACAACGCCCGAGCTTCCCCAGTCATCTCAGCATAAGCGGGCAGAGGCATCCCCAATTTCACGGCTTTTTCATGCCCAACAATCGCAGTCCATAGCCTATGCAGAAACTTGTAGCACCCTTCAATGGCGGAATCTTTCCAATCAAAATCCGCAGCGGGAGGGGAATCGCTTAGAATGAAAAACCTCGCACTATCCGCCCCTAAATCGGCAATAATGGCTTCGGGTGAAACAATGTTTCCCTTGGATTTTGACATTTTACTACCGTCTTTTAGCACCATGCCTTGGGTTAGCAGTTTCCCGAAAGGCTCATCGGTGCTGGTTAAATAGCCGCCATCCGCCAACGCAAACGTGAAAAACCGAGAATACATGAGGTGCAAAATGGCGTGCTCAATCCCACCGACGTATTGGTCTACGGGCATCCAACGGTTAACGAGTTCAGGGTCAAATACCGCTTTTTCGTTGTGCGGGTCGATAAACCGTAAATAATACCAACTGGAACAAACGAAGGTATCCATTGTGTCGGTTTCTCTGCGGGCGTGTTCGTTTCCGCATTTTGGGCAAGTGGTTTTCACAAAATCTGGGTGGCTGGCTAGCGGAGACCCGCCTGCTCCTGAAAATTCAACGTCTTCGGGTAATTTGATGGGCAATTGGTCTTCGGGTACAGGTACTACACCGCAGGTATCGCAATAGATAATGGGGATGGGGCTTCCCCAATAGCGTTGGCGGGAAACCAACCAATCCCGCAGGCGATATTGGGTTTTGCCTTTGGCGAATCCGCCGGCTTCGCCTAGTTTGACGATGCCTTCTTTGGCTTCCGTGTTGGCTTGCCCTGTAAATTCGGCAGATTCAATCAACAAGCCCGCCCCAGTGAAGGCTTCGGTTAGGGGGGTGTCGTCTGTTTTGCTTTTGGGGCGAATGACTTCAATAATGGGCAACTCAAACGTTTTAGCGAAGGCAAAATCTCGTTCATCATGGGCAGGTACTGCCATTACAGCCCCTGTGCCGTATTCTAAAAGCACATAATCGCTAATCCAAATAGGTACAAGCCCTTTAGTGTAAGGGTTTACGGCGTATGCCCCTGTAAAGACCCCTGTTTTTTCTTTGGAAAGCGACGAGCGTTCAATTTCTGTTTTCGTTTTGGCGGCTTGCTGATACGCTTCGATTTTCGGCAATTGTTCAGCGGTGGCAAGGCTTGCTACTAGTGGATGTTCAGGGGCTAGGGTTACGAAGGTTGCTCCGTAAATGGTGTCGGGTCTGGTGGTAAACACGGTGATAGATTGATTGGCGTGCCCATCCACTTGGAAGGTGATTTCCGCCCCAACGGAGCGATCAATCCAGTTGGTTTGCATGGTTTTCACCCGCTCAGGCCATTCGCCCAGCTTGTGCATATTGTCTAGCAATTTATCCGCATACTGCGTGATTTTGAAGAACCATTGGCTCATGTAGCGTCGTTCGACGGTTGCTCCGCTTCTCCAGCTTTTACCGTCAATCACTTGCTCGTTTGCCAGCACGGTTTGGTCGATGGGGTCCCAATTCACAGCAGCGTCTTTTTTGTAGGCTAGCCCTTGTTTGAAGAGGAACAAAAACAGCCATTGCGTCCACTTATAATAGTCTTCACGGCAGGTAAATACTTCCCTCCGCCAATCGTAGCCCAAACCCAGTTGTTTCAGCTCTTTCCGCATATGGTCGATGTTGTCAAACGTCCAGCCTTTGGGGGCGATGCCTCGTTGAATGGCGGCGTTTTCGGCGGGTAACCCGAAGCTATCCCAACCCATTGGGTGGAGGACGTTATAGCCTTGCATCCGCTTGACACGGGCGATAACATCCGTAATGGTGTAGTTACGAACGTGTCCCATGTGGAGGCGACCGCTGGGGTAGGGGAACATAGAGAGGGCGTAAAATTTGGGTTTGCTGGTATCGGCGGTATCGGTTTCGTATAACCCTTCTTCAGCCCATTTGGCTTGCCATTTGGGTTCAATGCGTTGGGGTTGGTAATTATCAAATTGCAGAATATTGGTATCGATGGTGTTCATGGTGGGGTGTTTCCTTTTGGTTGCAGAAGAAGCGGAATAACGTTTCTATTTTACCTGAAACATACCCCCATGCGGGTGCTTTTTTATAGAGGGTGTTAAACCCTAGCTCCCTGTTTGTAACAAAAAATAATAGATAGCAATATAAAAACAATCAGTTGGTTCGATTCAGTGAAACGCCTATTTACCGATAAACCGTAACTGCTCAAAGCATAAAACCAACCTATCAAAAAAAGGTGTTATTTTATATCAGCTCAACGGTTAAATGTTCTATCCACCAGCGAAAGACGCAAACAACCATCGATGAGAGCGTTTAATTGGTATCAATACCTTTGGCTAACCCCTGCCAACGCTCATACAGGGTGTGGGGATAGCCCAATAAATCTAAAATTTTGCCCACACTGTAATGAATTTGACCTGCCACCGTATCAAACTGCGGTGCATAAAACGACAACATAGGAGGCACCATTTTAACCCCCAACCGAGCCAATTTCAGCATGTTTTCCAAATGAATCGCATTGAGAGGCGTTTCCCGAGGCATTAGAATGAGCGGTCGCCCCTCTTTCAAAGCCACATCCGCACTGCGGGTGAGTAAATTATCTGAAATGCCACAGGCAATTTTTGCCATAGTACCCATAGAACAAGGGGCTATCACCATACCCGCAGTTCGATGAGACCCACTAGCCGAAGGGGCTCCGATATTTTTGTTGGATTCCACTTGAATGAGCTGGGCTTTTTCAGCAGGCAATGCTAAAAATTCACACAAGGCAACCAATCTATCTTCAGGTTTGGCTTGGGTATATTGAAAGCCCGTTTCTTGGTGCATGACCAGCAGGCTTTTTTCAGAAAGCACTAAATCAACAGGGACTTCTAACAATAATAATTCTTTTAATAAGGTTAGCCCTAAAATGCTACCTGAAGCCCCCGTCAGCCCCAGTACAATAGGCAATTTTTCAACAGGGTTAGTGGTAATAGTCATCGTTGAAGCTTTCTTAATTAATATGTCAACCGAGTGGCTATTTTGCCAACTAACGGTAATTCATGCCGTTTGCCTAGTAATGCCATAATGATGTTAAAAAACATCAAAAGTTTTAACGCAAGATAAATAATAGCAACAACAAACGGCATAACTAGTGGCATAAAGCTTTTATTTGCAAAAGCAGGAATAAAGGCCAAAAATGCGTCTATCAGACCAAACAATACCCCAAGAACATCTGGTATTCCAAGAACATCTGGTATTAGGGTTAAAACAACGGTGTAAACAAACCCCTGAACCAAATGAAACCGAACAAAGGTAGGCGTTTTGGCTTTCGGGTTAAAGCAAACGACCCATAACCCTAAGAACAACCCAATTTGCAACAAAAAATCTCCTCGTAATGGAGGGAAGCAAAAAATGGTAACCACCACATAGCCCAAAGCGGCTAATAGGCGTTGTTTCCAGTTGGTTTTGCGGTAAAGGTTTAAATCAATCGGGCTAGTAGGCATAGGGTAACAAACAAACTTTCCAAACAATGGTATAAAACGATTCTTTTATTGTACCACAACACAAACCACACCCAATCGTGAGCATTCGCAGAGTTTAAGTTGAAAAACAACGGGCTTACCGTGTTAGTTCCGTATAAAAAGCTTGGTTACCAGCAACCGTAACAGTTGGTTTAACCATACCGCCCGTAATAGGGTTGGCTGCTGTACCGCAGGCATTCCCATTATTGGGTTCCCAACTGGCGGTAATGCTTACTTGGTCTCTGCCCATAATATTAGGAGGATTTATTCCATTTAAATCGACCGTAATATTTTCACACCGATCCGTTCTAACAAAGCCAGATAATATCGCCCCATTATGCAGGCTAATCGTTCTAGCGATATCATTTTTATCTAAAATTCGGATTCTGGAAGCTAATGCTTGATAGGTATCGGCAGGCGTATCTGCTTGCATGGTTAAAGCATCTGCTGCTTCTGAAACAATTTTAAGCGTATCTTTAAAAACAGCCCGACGATTAGACGCTCTAGCCCCAGACCAAACATCTGGCATTGTAATAGCAGCAATTAACCCAATTAACCCAACGGTAATCAGTAATTCTGCTAAGGTAAAGCCTTTAACTTGGTTGTATTGGTTATACGGTTGTTTCATAAAAAAAACCTTTCAAGGCAGAAAATAAAAATTGAGAAAAAAGCGTTTAATTGGTTTGTGTTAACGTATTATAATAGGCTACATTACCCGCCCCACCAGTGGCATCAGGGGTAGGTCCTACAGTGCCTGATTCTTGAGCGGCACTATTAACCGTAACATCTGCTACTGCAGCACAAGTGCCTGTTGGGTTAAAACAAGCCGTTACCATTAAGCGATCTTTGCCTATTTGGTTGGGTGCTACTGCACCATTCACATCAATTAAAATAGCTTGACGACCATCATTAACAGTGCCTGTAAATCTGCTAATAACCGCCCCACCTTGTAGGGTAAAGCTGTTGGTAACATCACTAACCGCCACAAAGTTATCATCTGCACTGTTAAGCCAAGGATCAAATACGTGCCAAGTGGTGTTGTTAGGTGCAACCAAGGCAGGTGGTTCGTTGGTTATTTTAGTAGAGGCTTCGGTTAGTATTTTGACAGTGCTTAAAAATAAGGCTTTATCTTGAGAACTTTTAACCCGTAACCAAAGGGAAGGTATGGTTAAGCCAGCAATAAGCCCCAGCACTGCAAGACTAATTAACAGTTCGCCTAAGGTAAAGCCTTTAGTTTGTTTTTGAAAGACGGGTTGGAAGAAATGCCACATGGTTGAGTGTGTCTCCTGTTATGAAGCGAAGAAAGATAGTGCTTATTATGAGGTATCGAACCATTTGATAGAAAACTTTAGCCTATGGGCTTGTGATACCCATTCAAACAGTTAATTTGTATGAAATAGGTATTATTCCTTGATGCCGCCTTGGCTCAAGCCTGAAATAAGTAGCTTTTGCCCAACCATATAAAGTACGATAATGGGCAACACACTCACACAAGCCGCCGCCATCAACAAAGGCCAATTAGTGGCGTCTCGAAAACTTTCTTTTAGTAACGCCAAAGCCAAAGGCAGCGTTTTTAGCTTGTCTTCCTGCAATACAATCAACGGCCAAAGAAAGCCATTCCACGCATTGATAAAAGACCCCAACCCAAGGGTAATGGTCAACCCCTGCGAAAGGGGAAAACAAACGTGCCAAAACGTCTGCCAAACGGAAGCCCCCTCTAGCTGGGCAGATTCTTCCAACGCAACAGGCTGGCTGGCAAACCATTGCTGATATAGCACCACCATCACGCCAGAAATGCAGGCTGGCAGAATAATCGCCCAATGCGTGTTGAGGAGGTGTGCTTGCTTCATCAAGATAAAGAGGGGCACAATATTCACTTGTGGGGGAATCATGAGCGTTAGCCAAACCAATCCCTGCCACACCGCTTTGTGCTTAAACGGTAGCCTAGCCAAGGCATACCCCGCCGTGCTAGAAACGTACAGAGAACACACCGTCGCCAAGATAGCTATGGCAAAAGAATTACAGGCGTATACCAGCAGGGGAATGGTTTGATGCACCTGCTGAAAGTTTTCAACACTCCAACGGGTGGGGAGGAGTGAAAGGGGCTGGCTTAAATCAAACGGAGAAAACGCCAGTACCACCATCGCCCAAAAAGGGAGCAGGGTCAGCAATGCAAAGCTTATCAATAAAAGTAAGGCACTCTTCTTTTTGATAAAATTAACCAGCAATAGAAGACCCTCCTGATTTTTTGGGGCGTTGTAACCACCATTTTAGCAGGCTAACCCCTACAATTAACACGCATAAACAATACGCCATGGCAGAAGCTTCGCCGACTTTGAAGAATTGAAGGGCATTTTTGTAAATCCAGTAAACCAAAACGGCAGTCGCATTTTGAGGGCCGCCTTGCGTTAGCAAATAAACGGCATCGAACGCTTGCAGGGTGTGAATGAGGGTCAGCAACCCAACGGTGGTGATGGTGGGTATTAAATTGGGCAACAAAATTTGCGTACTTTTTTGCCAAACGGAAGCCCCTTCGAGTGTGGCGGCTTCAATCCATTCGGCGGGTAGGCTTTCAAGGGTTGCCATAATCAGCAAGAAATTATAGCCCACCGTTTTCCAAACTTCTAACGAAACAACTGCCAGCATAGCCGTTTGCGGATTCGCCAACCACGCAACAGGGTGCTGAATAACCCCTAAGCCCAACAGCACTTGGTTGAGCAACCCCCCATCAGGATGATACAGCCAGCCGAAAACCAACGAAACGGCGACCATCGGGGTAACGTAGGGCAGAAAATAACACGCTTTGAAAAAGGCTTTGCCTTGGGTTTGTTGATGCACCAACAGGGCAAGTAGAATCGCCAAGCCGAGTTCTAGCCCACTGCTTAAGCTAACAAATTGAAGGGTGCTACTACAAGCTTGCCAAAACGAGGTACTTTGTAAGAGGGTTTCATAATTTTGAGTCCCTAAAAACCGAGGCACATCTAACAAATTCCAATGGAAAAAGCTTAACGCAAACGAGGCAACAGTCGGCAAATAGTTAAAGCCTAAAAACCCAAGTAACGCTGGGGCGAACAACACCCACTGCCAAGGGAAAGTTTTTGTTGTAGGGGATGCCACCCGTGGCATCCCGTTTAAGCGGGGTTTCTTCATGGTGAAAATACCTCTCTGGCTTGGCGGTTTCTGAAGGCAGGGGTGTTGGTGGCGGTTTCCACGGTCTGTTGGCCATCAAAGGCGGGCAGTAGGGTTTCTACCATCAACTCTTGCCAAGCTTCCCACTGTACAGGCGGATGAGTAGGCTTTCCTGTAACAATAGCTTGAAGAAAAACGGCTTGGTCTGCTTGCAAAGGGACTGCTATTCGAGCAGGGGTTAGCAAGCCACTTTTAGCGAAAACGCTTTGGGCTTGTTTACTGGTTAAAAATTGAGCCAACGCCACGGCTTCTGTAGGATGAGGCGAACTGGCGGAAACGCAATAACCCGAAGCATCTACCCCGACAACCGAACCTTTATCGCCCGCAGGTAGGGGAAGTATTTCCCAATGAAACGAAGCTTGTTTGGTGAGGGCAGGCAGTACCCATCTGCCACTAATTAAGCCCGCAATTTTCTGTTGCAGAAAGAGTTCCGTCATGCTGGTGTTGCCCACTTCTGAAGCTAGCGGAGCCAGTTTTAACGGCGTTCTTAACGAACGATACACCGAAAGCCCTTGAACTTCAGGGGAATGTGGCTTCAAAAATTGCTGGGCTTCCAGTGGGGTTGTTGGCAGAGAACCACCCCAACTAAAGATGAAAGGCAACCAAAACAAAGCAGGTTTAGCATAAAACGAAACACCCCAATGCGGACTGTTTTTAGAAGCCTGTGGTGGGTGGGAGACTGCCTGTTGAAACAGAGGGATTGCTTCTTGTTGCCATCGCCAAGCGGGCTTAGGCAGGGGAAGCCCCGCTTGTTTCAGCCAATCGGTATTCAAGTACATCACCAAAACGGAAACATCTCGAGGCAACGCCATAAGCTGCCCATTGAGGGTGAAGGTTTCCAAGCTTTGGGGACGAAACAAGGCTCGTTCTGCGGGGGGTAAACTGCTTTGTAATGGACGAAGTTGCTTGGCATGGGCAAACAGGGGTAAGCTTAAATTATTCATCAACATCACATCGGGCGTCTGTTGGGTTGCCATCAGCAATTGAAGTTTGCTCATGTATTGTTCAGGGGCGTGAATGAGCTGAACAGAAACCGTGGGGTGTTGTGCTTCAAATTTTCGGATAAGGGCGGTTGTTTGAGCCACTTCTTCCGCACTGCCCCAACTGCTTAACCGAATAGCCACCGTTCGGGTAGCATGGGCATTGCTGAAGTTAAACCCTTGCTTGGTTTCCCAAGCTAATGCTGCCAAAACAACGATGATAGCCATACCCCAGCCTACCCACCCTAAAAAACGAGTAGAAGCAAACAAACTAGTTTTAGATTGCGAAGAAGGGAGCATTGGTATTTTTGGTACTAACTAACAGGAAGTAATGGCTAATATCAACATAATAGGCTATACTAGCATCAGTTAAAAAGAGGGCATATGACACCATTGTTTGCGATGATTGTAAGTTATATGTTACCCTAAAATTAATGTAATGATTTCTCTTTCTTTATTTCACCTTGTGTAATGGTGTATAATTGTTTTATGAATTTTAGTTTTATTTAGTGGGTGTGGAACGAAAGGGTTTCCTTTTTTATGATGATGATGATGATGTCTTCCTTACAAAAAGTGGCTTATTTTTCAATGGAAATGGCAATTGACCAAAGCCTTCATGTGTATTCAGGTGGCTTAGGCTTTCTTTCAGGCAGCCACATGCTTTCAGCAGGCAAGTTAAACTTACCCATGATTGGTATTTCCCTGCTATGGACGAGTGGCTACGGAGACCAATCCATCGATGCGGATGATACCATTCAAATCAATTATGTGAAACGCACCTATCCGTTTTTGAAAGATACTGGCGTTACCGTCGATGTTCACATTTTTGGCGAAACCGTCAAAGTAAAGCCTTATTTGCTTGAACCTGAAACCTTCGGCACCGTGCCTTGCTACTTCTTAACCACTGATATCCCTGAAAACACCCAAGCCCAGAGAGATTACAGCAATAAATTGTATGATTCTGACGAGCGAATTCGGGTAGCTCAAGAAATTATTTTGGGTGTGGGTGGTGTTCGTGCCTTAAATGCCTTGGGCGTTCAGTTTGATATTGTTCACATGAACGAAGGGCATGCCTTGCCCGCTGCGTTTGAATTGCTTCGGTTATACGGGCAAAACTTGGAAGCCATTCGTCGGCGGTTAGTATTTACTACGCACACCCCTGTGGCTGCTGGTAATGAATGTCATCCTGTTGAACTGTTGCAGGAAGCTGGCTTCTTTGTAGAAACCAGTAAGGATGAAGCCATCCGCTTGGGTGGATATGATTTCTCATTAACGGTAGCAGCCTTGCGTATGAGCCGTCTAGCTAATGGGGTTTCCCAATTGCACGGCGAAGTAGCCAACAATATGTGGAACTGGGTTGGTGGGCGTTGTAAAATTACCGCTATTACCAACGCAACTAGTTTAGAATACTGGCAAGACCCTCGGGTTAAAACCGCTGAAACCAACGAGCAATTGCATGCTGTTAAACGAGCCATGCGAGGCGAATTGGTTGACTATATCAAAAAAGAAACAGGCAAGGTGTTTGACCCTGAAGTGTTTACACTGGTTTGGGCAAGACGGTTTACCGAATACAAACGAGCCGATTTAATCTTTAAAGATTTACCCCGCATCAAACGTTTGCTGGAACAAAAAAAGTTGCAGTTGGTGTTTGCAGGGAAGTTTCACCCGAAAGATACGTGGGGGCGTGAAACCTACAACAAAATTATCAAGCTTTCTAAGGAATTACCCGGCTTAGTGGTGCTACCAGGGTACGAACTAGAACTTTCAGGTATCCTGAAGCGGGGTGCGGATTTATGGCTGAATACGCCATTACGCCCATTAGAAGCTTCAGGTACTTCGGGTATGTCTGCCAATTTCAATGGGGCAATTCATATGTCTACCTTTGATGGGTGGGCAGTTGAAGGCACCTATTCTGGGCATAATGGGTATATCATCAATGGTGATACTTCGATGGATAACTTGCCTTTAGAAGAACGCCACCAGCGTGATTATGAAAGCATGATGACACAATTGGAATTTGAGGCGTTACCCACGTTTTACAATAACAAACCTGAATGGGCTAGGCTGATACGGAATGCTATTCAGTTTTCATCGCTTTATTTTGATTCTCATCGTATGGCGATTGAGTATTATACTCGGTTATACCAACCAGCGTTACTGTAAAAGGGTTGGTGTTTTTACGCTTATACCTATTAAAAGATTGAATAGCGTGTTTGCATTTACATCATGGGCGGGGCGACCACAAGGGTTCGCCCCTACAGTAATCTGGTAATTTTTCCTTCGTAGGGGAGTGGAGGGGAGGCCATTGTAGTCTCCCGAATCAAGATTGCACACTATTCCATCTTTGAATGGGTATGATACCAATTCACAGATTAAATAGCGTGTTCTTTCATCGATTGTTGTTTCAGTCTTTAG
>JAPLIO010000209.1 GCA_026389055.1 Candidatus Melainabacteria bacterium
AAAACCGCCTCAAAAACTTAAACGCTCGTTAAGAAAATCCTAACGAGCGTTTAAAATAGAAAACTTAACGCTTAGTAGCGGTAGTGGGCAAACGCCTTGTTGGCTTCTGCCATACGGTGGGTTTCTTCACGTTTTTTCATCGTGGCACCTAAGCCGTTGTAACAATCCAACAATTCATAAGCTAAGCGTTCTGCCATAGAACGACCGCTTCTGTTTTTGGCATAAGCAATAACCCAACGTGAAGCAATCGCTTCACCAATGACATCATCCACTTCCATTGGCACTTGGTAGGTAGAACCACCCACCCGACGAGATTTAACCCGAGCCAAAGGGCGTGCTTTGTTCAACGCTTTGTGGAACAATTCAATGCTGGTTTCTTCTGTTTTGCCTTCAAGCAAGGTCAACGCATCATAAAAAATTCTTTCAGCGGTGCTTTTTTTGCCTTTACGCATAATACAGTTAATAAACTTGGCAACCCGAACATCATTAAAGACTGCATCAGGTAATGGAACTCGTTTTTCAGGGCGATACCGACGTGGCATAGGATTTATTTCTCCAAAAAATTTAAAATTTAAAAAATATTATTCATTGAAAACGTAACTAATTAGCGTTTTTTACCAGTCGTAACGACCTGTTTCGCTTTAGCACCGTATTTACTACGAGATTGTTTTCTGTTTTTCACACCTTCAGCATCCAATGTGCCACGAATAATGTGGTACCGAACCCCAGGTAAATCTTTAACCCGACCACCACGAATCAATACAACCGAGTGTTCTTGCAAGTTATGCCCAACACCAGGGATGTAAGAAGTTACTTCAAAGCCATTGGTTAACCGAATACGAGCCACTTTCCGCAAAGCAGAGTTAGGCTTTTTAGGTGTAGTGGTATAAACCCGAGTACAAACGCCTCTACGCTGAGGGCAAGCCATCAAAGCAGGGGATTTGGTTTTTTTAACGATTTTTTCACGCTCTTTACGAACAAGCTGTGCAATAGTTGGCACTTCGTGAATCTCCTAACGCAATATCAATAAACAGTAATAATCGAACAAAAATCTTGAATAAAGGAATAAACTTCCACTCTGCCAGCAAACTATTTGGACTTTAATTTAACGGGAAAGAATAGCAAAAACCTGTTGGGCAACGCCGCCACTATTTGTTAAAACTTCGGTGCAGCACGCACCACTATTCACGTTACAAGAAAGATTCACAAACAGTTACTGCCGAAAGATGATAATCCAGCATTTCATTTATAAGCTAACAGTAACTAAAGCAAACCACGGTGTCAAGCAGTAGGGTCAACTTCAGCGGGAAGTTCTGCTGTTTTAGCACTGGTTGCAACTAGCAACCCCCCTACAATCAGCCCACCTGCCAAAAACATCGGTAGGGTAAATACTTCTTTCAACAAAAAATAACCCAAAAACGCTGAAATAAGTGGTTGTAACAAAGTGTAAAGAGCTACATTACTGGCACTCGTTTTTTTGAGGCTTGAATGATGAATCCAATACCCGAAAAAGCCTGCAATTAAAACCATATAAGCCAATAAAGCCCAAGTTTCACCTGTAAACGTTGGTAGAACCGTCAGTAAATGAGAAAACTTCGGTACTGAAGGGATACCCACCCATTCATTGAGCAAAACAACCCCCAACGCCAACGCCCCAGACTGCAAAAAACCGTAAGATAAAAGCGTAATAGGGCGGTAAAACCCCACTAAATATTTAGTGATTAAATTAAAAATCGAAAACAAAAACGCATTACCAAAAATAATAGCGTCGCCCAAGATGGGATTACTGCCACCTGCCAAGGTAACAGGCTCGTCCGACTTACCGCCTTGTAACTGCAGCCAAACCAGCCCCACTAGCCCAACAGAACCAATTAGCACACCCACTAATTTACGAGCAGTCAACTTTTCCTTGCCCAATAACGTGCTTAAAACGGCCGTTTGAAGCGGAATACTACCCATAATTAAGGTGGCATGGAAAGAAGAAGTGAACGGCATCGCAACAGGAGCCATCGTCTGCACCCAAAACACGCCAATCACTGCGTTAAAGGCAATTAACACTTTCATTTTCCAAGGAATGCTTCGCCATTTCCAAAAGCCCCATAATCCGCCTAAGGCCAAAATACAAACGGCAAAACCCATTGAACGTAACATGGCAGCATCTAACGGGGAAACCGTTTGGCAGAGCAGTTTAAGTAACGGAAAAAATGCCCCATAAATACAGCTCATCACAAAAAGCAACGCATGGGTTTTCCAAGAAGTAACAGAAGGTGCAGTAGACATTGAGATAGTAAAAACTCCTAATTTTATAAGCCCTTACGAACCATTGTCCTCCAAACACCTTATCTTTTAAAGAAGATTCTAAAGAATAGACTTTTATTCCGTTCTTGATGTGCTAGAATGAAAGGCAACCTGTTTTCAACATGCTCCTGTTTGTCTTCTCCGTTAGTTGCTTTTATACGCTACTACAGAAGCATTCTGCCTAGAAAAGTGTTTATCTTGCTTATGCTGTTTCGTCTGCTGCTATTGCCTTCTATTATGCGTATTACCAACCTTTTAGGCGTGGGATTTTTTGCTGTGCTGGTGTTAGCTGTTCAATCCCAAGCGGTTGCTGCAACCCCAGTAACGGAACTAAGCACCCCGACTGGCACTGAAACCGCCGCAGAAACCGCTAATTATGATAAAACCATTACCGTTAGCCAAGTAAATATTTTGGGCAACAAACTGGTTGCTACTGAACAAATTTTATCTGCCATGAGCATTCGCCCAGGGGCGGTTTATAGCAAGAAAGCCTTGCAAGAAGATTTGCGTCAAGTGTATGATTTAGGCTACTTTACCGAACGCATGAAGGCGGTGCCCAAAGCCACCCGCTCTGGTATTATTGTTACCCTGCAAGTGGAAGAAAACACGCCTGTTACAGGGGTTGAAATTAAGGGTAATAGCCGGTTAACACAAGTAGAAGTGGATGAAATTTTCGCCACGCAAATCGGGATGCCTCAAAACTTATCGCAATTGAATAAAGGCATTGAAAAACTAGAAGCCAAATACGCCGAAAAAGGCTTTGTGCTAGCCAAAGTTGGTAACATTGCAGATTCCCCCGATGGGGCGGTTAAATTAGAAGTCAACGAAGGCATTGTCGATAAAATCCAGTATGTGGGTAACCGAAAAACCAAAGATTTTGTCATTAAACGAAGCCTTTCTATTAAAGAAGGTGAAGTTTACAATGAAACTGTTCTGAACGACGATTTAAAACGCTTATTCGCCACGCAAGCCTTCGATGATGTTCGCCGTGTTCTAACCGCCAGCCCCGATGACCCCACCCATTACAACTTGGTAATTGAAGTGGATGAAAAACGAAGCGGTGCGTTTAACGTAGGCGGTGGTATTGATACCGTTACAGGCTTCTTCGGTTCAGGCGGGTATTCCGACCCTAACTTCTTGGGGCGAGGTGAAAACTTTAACGTAACGCTAGGCGTAGGTTCGGGTGTACTAGGGCGTAACGCCAATGTTCAAGCCAATACCCGTACTTATCAGTTTGATTTAGGCTGGAGCACGCCCGCCTTCCTGCAAACGGATAATGCCCTATCCGTCAATGCCTACGGACGTGATTTGGGTAGTTTCAACATACCCTTAGCCATTGAACGCCGAATTGGTAGCGGTATTACCATTGGCAGAGGGCTGAAAGATAAGCCCAATTGGTCTACCAGTTTAGGCTTACGAGGCGAATATGTTGCCTTGCGTGAAGGTGGGGCTCAAGTAGATTTGGATAGATTTGGTATTACGCCTGCTATACGGCAAACCCAGCTTGATAAAGGCATGTTTTTAACCCTAACCCCAACCGTAGCGTATGATACCCGAGATAACCGTTTTGACCCGTCTTCGGGTTGGTTTAACAGTGTTAGCGTTGGCGGAACGGCTGGCTTAGGGGCTGATAGTTATGGCACGGCGAGCGTCAATTTACGGAAGTATTTAAAACTGAGCAATTATGTAACCCTAGCTTTAAACGGGCAAGCCACCACCAGCATTGCGGGCGATTTACCCGCTTTTAACGCCCTCAACCTAGGCGGTGCGTATTCCGTTCGAGGCTTCCAGCAAGGGGGCTTGGGTATTGGCTCAGGTTTTGCGTTGGGGTCTATCGAATTACGCTCAAAAGTACCAGGGTTGGATAAACTCAAAAAAGTGCCGTTCCTTGAATCTACCCGTATTGTTGCTTTTGCTGATGGTGGACAGTTGATTAACAAAAACGATAGCATCAACAACTTGTTTCAACGTAAAGGGTCTGGCTATTCAGGCGGTTTAGGTATTCGCATCAACATTCCGGGCTTAGGGCCTATTCGGTTAGATTATGCCATACCGCTAACGGCTACCAACAAAAATTATGTCCAACATTTTGGCTTCGGGATTGGTCAAAAGTTCTAACATAACCCCATACAAAGCAGCGGAGCGTTTTCACTATGTTCAACAGGCTTAAAAGTTCCCTTCTTTTTAAAGGGTTGATGAGTTTAATCACCGTTTTTTGCACGCTTTCAATCCCCTTTGTTCCTTTAACCGCCTTTGGCTGGGTACCCCAGCAATATCCCACCCAAAGCCTGCAACAAACGGTTGGCGTAGTGGCGGTGCAAGCCCCTGTTTCTTTTTATGCTGAACCTGCTACAACCGCCCCTATTGTAGAAGCCTTCACATGGCAAAACCCCGCTGCCAAGGTAGCAGAAACCACCGTTTTTAGCGAAGTATCCCAACAACCCGTTTCAGCGAATCAGTTATTTTTGGCGTTTTACCCGAAGTATCAACTGGCGTTACTAACCGTGTTAGATGAACGCCCTGATGGCTGGCTGGAAGTAGATTTACCTACTACGCAGGCGGGCAAAGCTTGGCTAGCCCCCAATGCGAATAATACCTTGTATGTTTGGCAAGATTTTATTCGGGGGTATGCGAAGAATTTTGGGTTTCAGTGGTTGGCGGGCGTGCCTGCTTATCAGCGGTCTGTGCGGTTGAAACCTGAAGATACCGCCCCTTTAGTGCCTGTAACCATTGTGCAGGGTATCAAGGTGTTGCATGTTCGGGGGAATTGGCTATTGGTGGAATTGCGGGATATGGGGGCGGAACACCCGATTGGTTGGCTTCGGTGGCGAGATGAAGCGGGAAACTTGATGGTTTGGCCTAACTTTTCGGGGCAAACCAATGCCTTTCAAGCCCCCAGCAACCCACCCGATATGAGCCGACTGTTCGATAAAGAGTTGTAGATGAAACAAAATTTTTGTAGGGAGAGTTCAAACCCTCCCCTACAAACTTTTACGTCGTTCAAACTGTGAATTATTTTAACCTTGAATACTAGCTCTTATTTTTGTACCGCTAGGAATATAGGCATCATCACCTTTAACAAAAAGCCCAAAAGGTACAAAGACAAGCCCAACACCCAGTATTGAAAGTAAAACCGTCCCAAAAGTGGGGCGTTGTTTCACTTTACCATCTTGGTATTGTAACCCTAAATGGACAGGTGTTCCATCGGAAGCCGTTGTGGTAGCACCATCTAACTGAAGAAAACCAGCTGTATCATGCCCTCTTTTATGCTTCACATCAGAAATAGTAATTTGTACATCACTACCTTTAGCAATAACCACTTGGTTATCTTTTGATTTAACATCGCTGGTGGTTTTACCAAATACAGTAGAGCCTTTTCTTGCGTATTGGCTCGAAACAGAATCTACCAAAGTAACATCTACCGCACTGCCTACAGGTAAATCTATCGCATAGCTGATTTGAGAAATGCAAAAAGAGCTAATTAACAGGCAAGCTACACCCCATTTTAACCGAGAATAGAACATAAAATTAGTAGCCTTTCAGACGGTAAGCGTTATTGTTGTAAGTAGGTTCTTGTTTATAGCCTCGTTCGTTGGTGTACGGGCTTATGTTATCTTTCGTACTCCAGTTATTACTAAAACTACTATCTCTATCTGACCGCATATGAGGCTGAACATAAGTACCGTCTCTACGGGTATAACCATTTACATAAGTATCCGCAAAAGCAGGAACAATACTAACAACGAACAGCAAAAATGCTATAATAAACGATTTTAAAAACATGATTATTTATTCCTTAATGATTCTTACGATATTGGCGTACCATGCTAGTAGAAACATCACTGGATAGCATAACGGGCGTTTCGCCACCATCTCGGCTATACGCACTTCTTCTACCGCAAGAACTACCGTTACGAGCGGTGTTATAAGGGCAAGGACAATTCCCCGAATAATTCTTAATGGATTCAGAAATCAGGCGTTGCTTAATTTGGGAATCGGTTAAAGCAAATGCATTCGGCACGCAAAAAACACAGAAAAGTACTGCTACTACTAGCTTTTTAGCGAAAGTCATTTTTAAAATTCCGATCATATACTGCACGACATAGTCTAAATATTCTATTTAGACTATCCTAGGATAGTCATTTTTTACAAAACGTTACATCTCAAAAAATATTTTTTATGATAAACTAGAAATATTTTGTTTTTGGCAAGGACGAGCCTCCCTAAGAGCAGAACCAATAGAGCAACTGTTTATGATAAGCTGAAGGTTACAAAATCTCTCTCTTTCAGAAAGCCGACCGCCGTGCAACCAGCTGATAACAACGAAACCCCTATCGAACAAAAACACCAGCCCGTCTTGCTAGCAGCCGTACTCAACGCCCTGCCCATCCAAGCCAACAAGCTCTACGTCGATGGTACACTCGGCTTAGGCGGACACACCCAAGCGTTGATGCTCCAAGCCATCGCCAACCACGCCTCCCCCGCCCAGTTTTTAGGTATTGATCAAGACACCAACGCCCTTGCTATGGCAACCCAACGCCTTGCTCCGCTGGTAGAAGAGCAGTCAACAAATCTCAATTTTACTACTTGGCACGGCAACTATAGCCAAGTGCCTGAAGCCTTGGCTGCCATCAACGCACCGCTCATTACAGGAGGCATTCTGCTGGATTTAGGCGTTTCTTCCTACCAGCTAGATACCGCCGAACGAGGCTTCAGCTTCATGGCAGATGGCCCGCTGGATATGCGAATGAACCCCCTAGCCACGCAAACCGCCAGCGATATCATCAACACTTGGGGTGAAACCGACCTAGCCGATTGCTTCTACACCTATGGCGAAGAACGCTTCAGCCGTGGCATTGCCAGAAAAATTGTGGAACGCCGAACCACCCAACCCTTTGAACGCACGCATCAGCTTGCCCACTTGGTTGAAGGCATTTATCGGTATCAGCAAAAGCAAGGGCGTAGCAAAAAGGAAGGGAAACATCCTGCTACGAGGGTTTTTCAAGCGTTACGAATTGCCGTGAATGAAGAACTTTCGCACTTGGAAACCACCCTAGCCGTATTGCCTAGTGTGATGGCTGTTGGGGCAACCGTGGCGATTATTACCTTTCATTCGCTGGAAGACCGCATTGTGAAACAGTGGTTCAAACGGGCGATGAACCCTTGTGTTTGTCCGCCATTGATGCCTGTTTGCCAGTGCCAGTTACAGCCCACGTTTCGGGCGATTGTTCGCAAACCCATAGAAGCAGACGAAACGGAAAAGCAGGAAAACCCTCGGTCTCGTAGTGCCAAGCTTCGCATTTACCAACGAATTTAACAAAAAGTGCGGGTTCAAGATTGAACATCTTGAACCCGCAACTCTATCAGTATAGATACTGTTTTAGCCTAAGCCAATTTTGCTCAACAACATGGTGATGGGATCGTAAAATCTATCAACAACCCGCTCTTTCAACGGAATAATTCCGTTATCGGTAATACGAATTTGCTCGGGGCATCTATCCGTACAACATTTGGTAATGTTGCAGAACCCAATACCCGCTTCTTCTTTGATAAACTTTAAACGGTCAGCCACATCCAACGGATGGAACTCCAACTGAGCCAAGCGAATCATAAACCGAGGCCCAAAGAATTTATCAAACTTGCTGTGGTGGCGTAACACATGGCAAGTATCTTGGCAAATAAAGCATTCAATACATTTACGGAACTCCTGCACACGGTCAGCATCTTGCTGGAAATACCGCCAAGTATCTACGTTATTGTTAGCAGGCGTAAAAGGCTTGATTTTCTTGTTAACTTCGTAGTTCCAAGAAACATCCGTTACTAAATCTTTTATCAACGGAAAGGTTTTCATTGGCTTAACGATAATAGGCTTATCGGCAGGCATATGGTCTAACCTAGTTTTACACATTAAGCTAGGCAAGCCGTTAATTTCTGCTGAACAAGACCCACATTTGGCAGCCTTACAATTCCACCGAACGGCTAAATCTGGCTGTTTGTTGGCTTGAATCCAGTGAATGGCATCCAGCACAACCCAACCAGGCTTCAGAGGTACTTCATAATTAACTACTTCACCAATATGCTCGCCATTGGCATCGGGGTTACCCCGAAACACATGAAAGTTGGCGACTCTGTTGGTATGGGCATCTGAGACAATCATCATCATGGAATTAGAATTTCCCTTCTGTTTCAAAAGCTGTTTTTTCTTCAGCCTTATCAAATAGAGCGACTAGTTCTTTCGGCATTTGGGGTTTGTCAAAATACCCAACGGTCAGGGTGCCATCTTCTGCACGGCTGGCAACTGAAGTACGATGCCGCCACACTTTATCATCGGAAAAGTTATAGTCTAAGCGGGTATGTCCGCCACGGCTATCTTCCCGTTGCAGGGCTGATTTTGCCACAATTTCAGACGCATCAATCATGTTAATTAAATCATGAGCCAAGTGCCAACCAGGGTTGTATGCTCTTGAACCATCCACTCTCGCTTTTTTCGCCCTTTCACGTAAACCAGCTAATTCAGCAATAGCTTCTTTCAGGAATTTTTCTTCCCGAACAATGCCCACTTTGGTGTGCATTAAATGCTGCAATTCCGCATGAATAGGGTAAGGGGTTTCTGTGCCTTTGCGTTCAAACGGTTCAACCAACGCTTGAGCGTAAGCTTTCACTTTTTCATTATCAATAGGCAACATTTCGGTTTGCTGTTTAGCAAATTCCGCCGCATATAGCCCTGCTCTTCTACCAAAAACGATTAAATCAGACAACGAGTTACCGCCCAAGCGGTTCGCCCCGTGCATACCACCCGAACATTCGCCCGCAGCGAACAACCCTTTAACCGTAGGCGATTCTTGCGTTTCAGGATGCACCCGAATACCGCCCATGGTGTAGTGCATGGTAGGCCCTACTTCCATGGGACCTTTAGTGATATCTACATCGCCCAATTCTAAGAATTGGTGATACATCGAAGGTAATTTTCTTTTGATATAATCTGCCCCACGGTGTGAAATATCTAAGAATACCCCACCGTTTGGTGAGCCTCGCCCATCCCGCACTTCAGCGTAAATAGCTTTAGCTACGATGTCTCTCGTAGATAATTCCATCCGTTCGGGGTCATAATTTTTCATGAAGCGTTCGCCTAAGGCGTTGGTTAATTTACCGCCTTCACCCCGAACAGCTTCTGTTACTAAAATACCTTTAACGGAAGCGGGGCAAACCATGCCTGTAGGGTGGAATTGTAAAAATTCCATATCGATGAGTTCAGCACCAATCGCCATAGCCATTGCTTGCCCATCGCCCGTGTATTCCCATGAATTGGAGGTTACTTCAAAGGCTTTACCAATACCGCCCGAAGCCATTACGATAGATTTACCTTTAAACAGGATAAATCTGCCGCTTTCACGCCAGTACCCAAACGCACCCGCTACTTGCCCTTCTTCAGCCAATAAATTGGTAATGGTACATTCCATAAATACATCAATACCACAGTGGATGCCTTTATCCTGCAAGGTACGGATGAGTTCTAAGCCCGTACGGTCGCCAACGTGGGCTAATCGGCGATAGGTATGCCCACCAAATGCCCGTTGAAGAATTCTGCCATCAGGCGTTCTATCAAACACCGCACCCCAAAGTTCTAATTCTTTGACTCGTTCAGGGGCTTCTTCGGCGTGGATTTGAGCCATACGCCAGTTGTTCATGTACTTACCACCACGAATACTATCTTTAAAGTGGGGTACCCAGCCATCAGCAGCATCTAGGTTGCCTAATGCAGCCGCCATACCGCCTTCTGCCATAACCGTGTGGGCTTTGCCCAGCAATGATTTAGTAACTAAGGCAACGGAAGCCCCTTGAGCAGACGCTTCAATAGCAGCCCGCAAGCCCGCACCACCCGCACCGATGACAATGACATCGTACGATTTGGTTTCATAATTGTGTTCAGTAGAAGAAGACATCATTTGATTTCGTATTCCATCTTATATAATGTGTGTGAATATTGCGTTTAATGGGTTAAAACGGCTTAATGACCCGTTGCTGGAAGCACGGTTAGCCAATCAATTCCCCAAGTATTCCAATCTTTAATAATGCCCATAGCGGTTAGGCGAATGTATAAATCACACAAACCTACCGTAAACAAGCTAGCCCAAGCGTAGAACCAGTGCTGACCATTTAACACGGTTTGCCCTTCCCATAAGGAAAAACGAAACTTGCTAAAAATGTTCGCCATAAAGTTATTTAACTTGCCGCCTAATAAGTGCCGAAGCGAATGGCAAGAAAACACATAAAGCGAAAGCAAAATGGCGTCTAACAAAATAACCAAGCTACCCACACCGAACCCAAATTGTCCGTTGTAAAATAGACTGTCCCAAACGTGTTTCCAGTGAAATGCCACAAGCACTAACGCCGCATACATAAAGTAACGGTGGAAGTTTTGCAACACGAAAGGAAATAATGTTTCGCCCGTGTATTCAGCAATAGGGCGTAACCAGCCTTGTTTTGGCTTGTCAACCGCACAAGCAGGAGGATCGTTAAAAATTGCCCGATAGTACGTTCTGCGATAGAAGTAGCAGGTGCCTCTAAAGCCTAAGGGTGCCCACAAAATTAAGAAAGCTGGCGAGAAGCTCACCCAGCTAAACGCTTCGGGGAACATGGCTTTTAAGTTCGGGGAATAAAACGGAGAAAAGTAAGGCCCTACTTCAAAAAAGGCATTTGCTGAAGCAGCCCAAGTAGCGTAAATAGTAAACAAACCCATTACCACAATGGTAAATACTTGTTCCCACCACCAAGCGTCTTTACGGTCTGTAACACCAAAACCTTGTGTTTTTAATGCGGGTGTGGCATTCAATTCTGCCATATTAGGGGTAACCTCCAACGAAACAACGAGCTTTTAAAAACAAGCGTCAACGGTAAAAAAATCTATGATACTAATCAAAATAGGCAAGATAGAATAGTAAACACCACTAGCTTACCTAAAACCACAACAATCTTACCACGATGATTCTCATATAGAGAAAACAGAAAACTAAATCGTCGTTTTTTCGGTATGCAATAACTGCCCAAACAGGGCTTCTTCCGTTTCGCTGAGCGCTTCATAATCAGTCAGTATTTCAGCCTGAAGATTCACCTCTTCTTTGCGGAAGGCAGGGGCAGAGATTGGGGTAGGCGTAGGCGGGGGGTGTGCCATCCACTTTTCAGCTGAAGGCGATTCCTCCCATGGGTTATTGCTATTGGCAGACCATGTACCTAACAATAAAGGCTGTTGCCCTCCTGTTACTAGGCTTTGCAATACTTCCCCTGTTTTAATAACCACCAAATACTGCCCACCTGGCAGAGGTAGCGTTTGCAATACTTCAGCAAACGCTACTTCCGAAGAAGGGTTGTTTGTTATAGGGTTTTTATTGGTTTCTAAGTGTAAAAACGAAGCAACCCAATCTAGCCCTTTACTTAGCGGAGAAGGGGTTGCGGCTGGCACCGAAGGCGTTGTGGCATAAGGAACAAACGTGCCATTTTTTTGTAGTAATTGGGCTTCTTTTTGTTGAGCTAATGCTTTAAACCAGGCCGTGTTTAAAATCCACCAAGCCCCTGCGGAAACCGCTAACAACGCTAAAACCACTTGCCATAAATTACCGTTGGCATTGGTGGTCGGTCTTTTTTCAGCCGTGTAGGTATCAATCCCGCCAATAGCGTAGGCTTCTTCGTGTTTTTGTTGTTCAGGTTTTAAAATGCTTTGTAACGAAATATTATCGCTATCTTTGGGGGTAATAGCCCAGCAGGGGCTGATAAAAAGGCTAAGTACCAAAACCAAGCTAAATAGGCTGGCTTTCTGGAAAGTGGAAGATGTTGTTGATTGAAAAATCATGATTATTGCAGTTCCTACAGCGTGTGGGGAAAGTTTCCCTTTTATTGTAAAGAATAAACGGCTATTATGACAAACAATCTCCTCTAAATGCATCAGTTTATTCTTTTAAGGTTTTATGCAAGAAAGCTTTAGCGTATATCTCCTATTTCTCTCAACTGAGACTTCCTTTAGAAGTTCTTTTTTTTCTGCTAAACTGCTTTTATCTCGAACCGTTGCCTTGTAAAGGATTTTACTTCTCTATGATGACTCAAGCTGAAAACAACACCCGTTCTTCTCAATTACACCACTTAATTCTAGCAGGTGGGGGTGGTACTAGGCTATGGCCTTTATCTCGGTCTCATAAACCCAAGCAGTTTTTATCGTTGGGCATGAATCCCGTCGAAGCCCCTTCTCTACTATGCCAAACGGTACTAAGAACAGAAGCTCCTCAACGCCCACTAAACGACCATGTTTATATGGTAACAGGTAGCGATTTATCTGAAGCCATGAAGACAGATTTAGCCAACCACGGGCTTGAAAGTTTGGTTTCAAATGTGATTGTAGAACCTTCTCGTAAAAATACCGCACCCGCTATTGCCTTAGCTGCCCAGTTTATTTTGGAAAAAACAGGCGGTAGCTTAACAGATACCATTTTAGCGATTCTGCCTGCAGACCATTTAGTGGCAGATGCTGCCGTATTTCAAGCTCACCTTCAACAAGCCGAAGCCTTAGCCAAGGCAGGCTATATTGTTACTCTTGGGGTGCCTGCTACTTATCCTGAAACAGGGTATGGCTACATTGAAGTAGGGCAAGATTATTCTCAGGTGGATTGGTTAGAAGCCGTCCGCTTTGTGGAAAAACCCAATGAAGCTGCAGCTCAACAATATGTTGAAACAGGGCGTTATTTGTGGAATGCGGGCATTTTCGTGCTTTCGTGTGAAACACTCTATAAAGCCCTAGCCCTGCACGCCCCTGAAATTCATAACTTGGTTAGCCAAGGGTATCAACATGCGTACAATCAGTTTGCTGAAATGAGCAATATTTCCTTTGATTACGCCGTAATGGAACACGCCAAAAAAGTCGCCGTGGTGCCTATGCGAACAGAATGGAACGATATTGGTAGTTGGGATAGTTTGCAACAGCTATTAACCGCCAGCCCGACCCAAACCGATGAACAGAATAACCGCTGGATTCAACTCAACAACGGGCATGGGGTGGCTCAAGATTCCACCAATTGCTTGGTATGGAGCCACACCAACAGAGCCATCGGGTTGCTGGGTTTGGAAGGCATTACCGTGGTAGATACCCCTGATGCGTTGTTAATTTCAAAAGCGGGGTCTTCACAATCCGTCAAACAAGTGGTAGATGCATTGAGTGCCGTTTCGCACAACTCTTTACACGCCCCAAGTTCAGGCTTAACTTCTTGGGGGCAGTGGGAACAACTTATTATGCCCGAAGAAGGCGAAGCAACCGTCTTTAAGGTTACCTTGGCAGGGGAAGAAACCTTGCAATTTAATCCTGCAGGGGTGGTGGCATCCATCACCTTACTTTCAGGCGGGTTAGATTTAACAGGCTCTTCGCAACAAGCCATTTTACATCAACCCTTGCAACACCAAGTGCTTTCAGGGGAAGATACCGTTTACTTCAACGCCTTAACCCCTAAAACAACGTTTTTATTAGCCACTGAAGCCACCGTTTTCCCCTTAACCGTGCATACTCAAGTTGGGGCGAATACGGTTACAGCACCCCCATTGGTTGCGGGTGCAATTGGTTAACCCCCCTGAATTGATAGTTGATAATAAATATAAGGAATTCTTCTTTTATGATGATGATGACTACTGCATCAACACCTGCTACTACTGCTACACAAGCCCCTTCAGCAGATTTTTTCTGTACTTATGATTTACGAGCCATTGTAACGCCTGACGTGTTTGATGAAACCACTTATAGCTTACTGGGCAAAGCCTTTACCTACTGGTTGCAAACCTACAAAGGGTGGGATGTTACCCATATGCCGACTATTTCCGTGGGGTATGACGCTCGCATTCATTCCAAAGCCTTAACCAATGCCTTTATTGATTCGGTTACAGAAATGGGTATTCATGTTTTAAAATTAGGCATGGTGCCATCCCCCTTAGTGTATTTTTCAGAATACTTTTGCCTAGATGCCTTTGGCTTGCCCAAGCCACAAGCTTCCGTTGTGGTTACTGCTAGCCATAACCCCGCCCCCTATAATGGCATGAAGCTTTGCATTAACGGGCTTTCTATGAATAAAGAAGAATTGTTAGAGTTTAAAGCCTGCTTCCTAAAAATTGCCACGGGCGAAGTAGAAGCCACTCCGTTTGGTAACGATAAAATTGGGCATATCACCTATTGGTCTCCGTTAGAAGCTTATGCAAAATGGGCAACCGAACAATTCGGAAGATTCCCCACCCGCCCAAAAGTAGTGGTAGATTGTGGCAACGCAACGGCAGGGGTTATTGCTCCGCAAGTGTTGGAAGCCCTTGGTTGCGATGTGGTTCCGCTGTTTGCTGAACCCGATGGCAATTTTCCAAACCATCACCCAGACCCTTGCGTTCATGCGAACCTTCGGTTTTTGAAAGATGCCGTGCTAGCCAATCAAGCAGATATGGGTATCGCTTTTGATGGCGATAGCGATAGAGTGGGCGTGGTAGACGCTCAAGGTCGGGTGATTTCAGGCGATATGTTACTGATTTTCTTAACGCAAGATATGTTAGCCCACGGCACGTTTGAAACGCCACCTACCGTGGTTTCAGAAGTAAAATGTTCGCAACACTTGTTTGATACGGTTGCCACCTTAGGGGCAGTTCCCGTGATGTCGCCAACTGGGCATGCGTATATTAAGCAAAAAATGCGAGAAATTGATGCCAAACTAGGCGGAGAACTTTCAGGGCATTTCTTCTTCAGAGATACCCACTGGGGCTTTGATGATGGCATTTACGCCGCTTTGCGGTTGGTTCGGTTTTTAGATGATGCTCGGCGGGTTGACCCGAACGCCACCATGGCAACTTTGTATGAAACGTTGCCTCACTCGTTTTTATCGGAAGAGTTGCGATTGCCTGTGCCAGTGGCTTATAGGGCAGATGTGATGAAAGCCTTGCACCAAGCCGTTGAACCGCTTCAGCACTTTGCAGAACTGCCCGTGGTTTCCATTGAAACGATTGATGGTATTCGGTTTAATGTACAGGGTGGATTTTGGTTGTGCAGGGTTTCCAATACAGAACCTGTGCTAACGCTGCGTTGGGAAGCCCCTTCTGCCGACCATTTAACGGCGATAGAATCCGCCTTGCACCAAGTGTTAGCATCCGTCATTACCCCGATTGTCCCCAATTGGAGCTTGTCTGAAGCACTCGCTGGCGGTGGGCATTAGTTAGTAGAAAAAACAGCAAGGCTCTCTTTAGGTAAAAACTATTATGACTTTTCTTTTGGCTCCTTCTGTTTGTAAGCTTTCCTTCCAAAATACGCCTTACACTAAGGTGCGTTCTGGATATTATAGTGAAGGTGATTCAAGAAGACTTCGATATTACCAAAAGACGATGGAAGCCCCTGCTCAACAACGCCTGCTAACCGAAAAAGAACAACAATCATTAACGGCAGATGTTGTTCAAACGGCTTTGCACCGTGGAAAACTGCTTCAGTCTTTCACTGTTGAAACTAGCCATAGTCAGGCTCCGCTGGTTGATTTTTTAGCTGATGCTCATGCCAACAGAAATCGCTTCATGTTAATGCTTTCGGCAGTAGGGGCTGGGGTTGCTTTGGCAATCGGGTTAGGAACACAATCACGTATAAAAATGGTGCCACCTATCTTATGGGTTGGTGCTGTAATGGGTTTAGGTGGTTTAATAGGGGCTGGTATTGGCGGGCTTTTTGGTACTGCTTCTGATGGCAAGCAACGTTGGGTGAATGATTGGATATTAACGATGATTGGCATGACTTCGCCTAAAACACCCATTGGCGAGGCAGTTCAATACCTGCCACAACGAACAAACAAATCCATTGAAGCGTTATTTTCGGAACAAGAACAGTACGAAGTAGACCGTGCAAATTGTTATGATTTGCCTGCAGGGTCTCAAAGAGGCTATTGTTTTTCTCGGCGAAGTTAAGAGACAAATTGTTAAGTTTTACTCGTCCCTATTGCGGTTTGTGGGAGAATTTGTCAAAATAGAAAAGAAGCCACTCGTGCTACAACACGAATGACTCCTTTTCTTTCACTTAATTATCCTAGTAGGAAATTAAGTAGCTCAAGAATGGCTAACGCCACTCTGAGTATCAAAATGATATAGTGCATCATATTGATTACTCCTTTCTGATTCTATTTTGTAAACGAGGGACTGTTACAACCAGTCCCTTTTTTAACGTCTAGTGGGTATTGAAACCTGCAACGCCTCGTCCAAAATAGCCAATCAGAAACTAGCCATCTTAAAAATAACTAAAAAACAGGGGGCAATCAACTAAAGCATCCAGCATTTGACAAACCCCACGCCAACAGGTAGAATAAGGGTCTATCTGTTATTCTTTCAGCCTTTTTTGTTGCGGACAAACCCTTTATCCCCATGCCAAGCCTACTTATTACAATAAACAATCCATTTCAGCATGCTACCCGAATGCGATAGCATCGTTTTTTGCCCTGCGTTCAACGCTGATACAGTTTTTTGCTTGGTTACCTACTTTTTATCCCAATGAGGCTAAGCACTCATTGGCTAGGCTTTTCAACACCCAATCAGCAAACACACACGGTAAAACGATGCCCTTCACTGTTGTACCCTTAATTTTTCATTCCCTTTTTACCTTCTATTGGAGACCTACCCATGAACGCCGAAAAACAACCCAGCTTTGAAACCTTAGCCCTACACGCAGGTTACACGCCAGATGTTACCACCCATTCCAGAGCCGTACCCCTGTACCAAACCACCAGCTACACGTTTGAAAGTTCCCAACACGCAGCGGATTTATTCGCCCTCAAGCAGTTTGGCAACATTTATACTCGCCTAATGAACCCAACCACGGATGTTTTTGAAAAACGAGTGGCAGCACTAGAAGGCGGAGTCGCCGCATTAGCCGTGGCATCAGGCAAAGCAGCCATTGTAACCACCATCCTAACCCTATGCCAAACGGGCGACGAAATCGTCGCTTCAACCGACCTTTACGGCGGAACAATTAGCCTATTCAGCCAATCGCTCAAACGCCTAGGCATTAAAGTAACCTACGTTCCCCCGAACGATATTTCCGCATGGGAACAAGCCATCACGCCACAAACCAAGGTGTTTTTTGTGGAAAGCGTCGGCAACCCGAAGCTAGAAATTATCGATTTAGAACCGATTGCCAGCTTGGGCAGAAAACACGGCATTCCGTTAGTGGTGGATAACACCGTACCCACGCCCTACCTGCTAAAACCCTTCCAATTTGGGGCGGCTGTTGTCATTCATTCCGCCACGAAGTTTATCGGCGGGCAAGGCACGGCAATTGGCGGAGTCATTGTGGATGGCGGTAATTTTGATTGGGAGGCTTCGGGCAGATTCCCTGATTTTGTGAACCCAGAACCTGCCTACCATGGCTTGAAGTTTTGGGAAACGTTCGGGAATTTAACGTTCATTCTTCGGGCGAGAGTGCTGGTATTGCGGGATTACGGAGCAACCTTAAGCCCCTTCAATGCGTGGAGCTTCATTCAAGGGCTAGAAACGCTAGCCGTGCGAATTGAACGCCATAGCCAAAGTGCGTTAAAAGTAGCCCAATGGTTGGAAGCACACCCTGCCGTGGCGTGGGTGAATTACCCAGGGTTGGCATCTTCCAAAACGGCGAACCTCAAGGCGAAATACCTGCCCAAGGGTCAAAGTGCCGTTATTGGCTTTGGCGTTAAAGGCGGAGCGGAAGTAGCCAAGGCGTTGGTGGAAACGGTTACGTTGTTTAGCCATCTTGCCAATATTGGCGATAGTAAAAGCCTTATTTTACACCCTGCCAGCACGAGCCATTCTCAGCTAACGCCGGAACAGTTGGCGGGTGCGGGTGTGAGTGCTGATTATGTTCGCTTGAGCATTGGCTTGGAAGACCCTGCGGATTTATTGGCAGATTTAGAAACCGCCTTAACCAAAGTTTCCGCTGGTGCGTTGCAGACGATTTAGATTGTTGGTTGTGGGTGGGTGTTTCGGCACCCACCTATGTATCGTTTTTTGTAACAGTAAAAGAAGATTGGAAGCATTATAATGTCATTTGTTTTGGATCTCCCCCCCATAGAACGATTCTTCTTGTATTTGGAAGATTTTAAGAATTGGACTAAAATTGAAAATAATGAAGAAACAACTTACTACTATAATAATTTCCCAGAATTTAAAATAGTAAAAAGTGGTGAAAAATGCCGAAGAGATTGGAATGATACTGAGGATTGGATAAAACAACCAACCTCCCCCGAAGAAAAAAAGCTTATTGATAGTTACAACTATACTCTTTATGATCCCACCACGATAATAGAAGAAATTGAAATTTTGCTTGGCAATGGTTACTTCCCCCTACCTTTCCCTGAAAGACGGTTCGTATCCTTTTCAGATCCCGTACCCATGCCCTATTTCTTTTCAAGAAATACCCCTAGTTATAAACTCGCTTCATTTGTAAATAATTATGAGTATCACATAAAGGGAAGTGGTATGCATCGAAAACTATCTGATGAGGAATGGGAACTTGATTTTTTAATAAACTACTTTACAACTCTTGAAATAACAGATTGAATAGGAAATAAAGCATGGTACTATAAAAAATAGTAAGAAATAAAGAGAAATGAAATTAAATAACTATCATAAAGACAGAAAGGATAGATTTGGAAATGGAAAATTTAAGAGTCATAAAGACAGAGAAAAGTTTAAAAGCTGATGGTGTTAATGGTCAAATAGAAATTAAAGACAATAAAATAATAATAAGCAGAAGAGGGATTAATGCGTTTTTAGTTTATGGTTTTTCAGGAGAAAAAGAAATATTAATAGATAACATTACTGCTGTTCAATATAAACAGGTTGGATGGTTCTCTAATGGATATATTCAATTTACTTTCAAAGGTTGTTTAGAAGCTAAAAGAGGAATAAGAGAAGCTGCAAGAGATGAAAATTCTATAGTCTTTAAGAGTTCTCAGGAGAAAAAGTTTCAATACATAAAAGATGAAATAAATAAAAGAATTCAATCTAATAATCAACCAATTAAAACCATTTCAAATTTAGATGAATTAGAAAAATTAGCTCATCTTAGAGATAAGGGAATTGTTACTGAAGAAGAATTTAACTTAAAGAAAAAAGAGCTCTTAAATATCTAGTATAAGGTTGATATAATGAAAGGGTTATATCCCTTGTTTTTACTGATTGATAGCGAAACCATACACCACTACGGGTACAGATAAGGGTTTTTAATCGCTAGTTTTGGCGAAAGTTGGCAACTACTGTAAAGCCCTACTGTCGTGCTAATTAACGGCTTACCCAAAGCTTTTTCCAATGCCGTACATTTTTGAGCCATCGGCGGTGTAACCACAAAAATAGCCTTCTCGGGAAAGTCCTCCCGAAAAGCCTTAATACAAGGCACAAAATCTGTATCGCCTGTTAATAATATTGCCACATCATACAAATTTTTGCTTGCTTGTCGGTATAACTCTATCGCAATCGAAATATCAGTTTCTTTCTCATCTCTATTCCGATTAAACCGCCCCTCATACACCTCAATATCTTGTAACTTACAAGCCTCTACAAAGCGTTCATGCCGTTCTTTCTTTTTATCGTTCCATGTAGGCAACGCCGTAAAAAAGGAAACCTGTAAATCTTTCGTTTGATACCCATTAAATTGATGGTTAGTTGCCAACAGCTTTGTGGCTACTTTTCGATAATCCACCCATTTATAATTTTCCCCTGTAGCGTTGTAGTGCTTAGCCAAAGGAACATAAACGTTATAGCCATCAATGAAAACATGGACTCTAACAGGTTGCTTAGTGAGGTTGCCCATGAAATAAAAATCTATCTAACAGTATCTAAAAAATACAAAAGGGAGGCCAGCCGTACTGGGAACTCCCTTAGGGGCTTAACGAATGTATCGGTAAGCGTTCTATACATTTAGTTTAACTAATTTCCCCTATATTGTCAATATATATCAACCCATTTGTTACAAATCATCCACTAAAAACAGGATTTTGTGATAGACATTGCCTTTATAAGGTTGGTACAATGAAAGTGTTATATCCCTTGTTTTGACTGATTGATAGCGAAACCATGCACCACTGGACTGACACTGACCGAATCGTCGCCACGCAAGTGGCAACGGTTGCTACACCGCAACATCCACTCCCCCTAGAAAGCGGAGCGGAATTGAAACACGTCCAACTAGCTTACGAAACCTACGGCGAATTAAACGCTACAAAATCCAACGCCATCCTCATCTTTCACGCCCTCACCGCCGATGCCCACGTCGCAGGCAAACACCACGAACACGACCCCAAAACAGGCTGGTGGGACGCACTCTTCGGCGAAGGCTTAGCCTTCAACCCCGCCACAGATTTCATCATTTGTGCCAACGTGCTAGGCGGCTGCAAAGGCAGTACAGGGGCAAGCTCCATCAACCCCGAAACAGGCACACCGTGGGGAATGACCTTCCCCCTCATCACCGTGGGCGATATGGTCGTCGCCCAAAAACGCCTGCTGGAACAACTCGGCGTGGGCAAATTGAAAGCAGTCGTGGGTGGCTCTATGGGGGGCTTTCAAGCGATGGATTTTGCCCTCCGCTACCCCGAAAGCGTCGAACGGGTGGTGTTGGTGGCTACCAGCTCTAAATTGTCATCGCAAGCCATTGCCTTTAATGCCGTAGCTCGGTACGCCATTTTAAACGACCCCAATTGGAACGAGGGCAACTATTCTCTCGAAAACCAGCCCACCGTGGGGCTTTCCACCGCTCGTATGATGGCACATATCACCTATTTATCAGAAGAGGCGTTGGAAGCCAAGTTTGGCAGACGGTTGCAAGCCCCTGCCCAAGGCAAAACGTTTGATTTTCAGAAGGAATTTGCGGTGGAATCTTACTTGGAACACCAAGGTAAGGCGTTTTTAAAGCGGTTTGATGCCAACACTTATTTGTACCTAACCAAGGTGTTAGATTATTTTGATTTAGCGGAAGCGTGGGGCGAGGGGTCGCTATTGAAGGCGTTTAGCCGTACGCAGGCGAAATTTTTAATTGCTTCGTTTTCCAGCGATTGGCGATTTCCCACGGCATGTAGCCAAGCCATTGCGAAAACGTTGCGTCAGTTAGGGCGAGAGGTTTCGTTTATTGAGCTTTCTTCCACCGCTGGGCATGATGCGTTTTTACTAGAAACCGAGGCACTCAACCGCATCATCGCTCCGTTTTTGCACCCGATTGATGAAGGGAAACCCACGCCATGATGACCCTTCGAGCGGATTTACAACAGATTTTAACCACCATCCCTACTGGGGCTAGCGTGCTAGATTTAGGCTGCGGCGATGGGGCGTTATTGCAAGCCCTCATCACGCAAAAAAGCTGTAAAGCCCTAGGCGTAGAATTAGATGAAACTAACGTGCAAACCTGCATGGGCAAAGGGCTTCCCGTTTTTCACGGTACGTTGGAAGAAGCGTTGGCGGATTATCCGCCGCAGCATTTTGATTTTGTGGTGTTGAATCAAACCCTACAACGCACCAAATTGCCTGTACCCGTTGTACATGGCATGTTACGGGTAGGCAAACGAGCCATTGTGGGCTTCCCGAATTTTGGGCATTGGCAAATTAGGCTAGCGTTATTGCTGGGGGGAAGAATGCCCAATTCGCCTGCATTGCCCTACCAATGGTACGATACGCCCAACATCCACCTGTTTACCATTGCGGATTTTCAAGCATTATGCCAGCAAGAAGGCTGGGCAATTGAACGCTGGCATTACCAAGTAGGCGAGGCATGGCATGGGGGAGATTCAATTTTACGAAAAAGGGTTTCAAATTGGCTGGGAAGCGAAGCCGTTTTTCAATTAAGTAAGCCCTAAAACTTGATTGTTAGCCCATTTTTCAAGTATATGCAGAATAAAAGGCTGGAAATCAAAGCGGTGTAATTTTTGGATGTATTAAAATGCCGTAAAGCTTTTATTTAAGAGGGTTTACGGGGTATTTTTTGAACCCCTTACTTTGATTGTTGGGCACCTATTCATGTTTATTTGACCCCCGCCTTTTATTCTGCATCTGCATGAATGTTGGGACAACAATCAAGTTTTCAAGCGATTTTTGAATTTTGGGCATTTTATCAAGACGGTGTGAATTTCGGGCAGGAAATCAAGTTGGAGGCAGTCAAAAAAGTGATAGTCTGACCACTCATTTTTCGGTATGATGGTAATAGTATTAACGAGAATTTTCACGCCAAAGGCTTTTCTAAAAACATGATGATGACCACCCAACTTTCTATCGCTGAAATTAAAGCCAACGCCCACCAATTTGTAAAAACATGGGAAGCCGAAGATAGCGAACGAGCCGAAGCCCAAAGCTTCTGGAACGATTTTTTCACTCTGTTTGGGTTAAACCGTAGAAAAGTGGGCGGTATTTTTGAACGTTCCGCCCAACGGTTGACCAAAAACGACGGACGTATCGACCTGTTTTGGCCGGGAATGCTACTAGCCGAACATAAATCTGCAGGGCAACCACTGGATAAAGCCAGCGTACAAGCCTTTGAATACCTGCATAGCCTGAACGATAAAGAATACCCCCGATTGATTATTATTTCTGATTTTCAACGCTTTGTGGTTTATGATTTGGAGTTGCAAACCGAAACCGCCTTTACCCTAGCGGAATTGCCCGAAAAACTGCACTTATTTCTGTTTATAGCAGGCTACGGTACACGGATTTATAAAGATGAAGACCCTGTAAACCTAGACGCAGCCGAACGGATTGGCAAACTGCACGACCAACTAATAGCCAATGGATATACAGGTAAAAATTTAGAATTGCTGATGGTACGCCTACTATTTTGCTTTTTTGCCGAAGATACAGGCATCTTCAATAAAGATGACTTTTTGTACTACATTGAAAATAATAGCCAACCCAACGGTAAAAATTTGGAAGGGGCATTGGCTAGCCTATTTAACACGCTAGATACCGCCGAAGAAAAACGCCACAACACGCTAGCGGAAGATTTACAACTGTTTCCGTATGTGAATGGTTCATTGTTTACAGAAACGTTGCGGTTACCGCCGTTTGATACGGCGATGCGAAACGCCTTATTATACTGTTGTGCGTTGGATTGGAGCAAAGTTAGCCCCGCCATTTTTGGTAGCCTATTTCAAGCGGTTATGAACAAAGCAGACCGCAGGCAACTAGGTGCCCACTACACCAGCGAAAAAAACGTACTGAAACTAATTGACGACCTGTTTTTAGATGCCCTAAAAGCCGATATAGCCAAAGCCTTAGCTACCAAGGGCGGTAACCGTAGACGGTTGCTAGAAGCCAAACAAGCCGAACTAGCCCAGCTGAAATTTTTAGACCCTGCTTGCGGGTGCGGTAACTTTTTGGTGATTACCTACCGAGAATTACGCAAACTAGAACACCAGCTAATTGAAGCTATTTTAGCCGATGAAGAACGGGAAGCCCACGGCGTAATACAAAAGAAAACCGTTTATGAAAGCAAACTAAACGTTGACCAGTTTTTTGGTATTGAAAAAGATGAGTTACCCAGCCAAATTGCCAAGGTAGCGTTATGGCTGACAGACCACCAAATGAACATGGCGTTAAGTGCCATGGAAGGCTTGCCCTATGCCCGTATACCGCTAACCACTGAACCCAATATACGGTGTGGTAATGCGTTGCGGATGGATTGGGACACCGCCGTTTGCCCTAGGGAAACCATGAGCTACATTTTGGGCAACCCACCATTTGTGGGAAAGCAAGTACGAACTAAAGAGCAAACGGAAGATATGGGCATCGTTTTTGCCGACCATAAAAACGCTAAAAGTTTGGATTATGTAACGTGTTGGTATGTAAAAGCAACAAATTATATGTATGGTACTAAAATCCATTGCGGGTTGGTTAGTACCAACAGCATTACCCAAGGGGAGCAAGTGAGCATTTTATGGCGGTATTTGTTGAATAAAGGTATTACCTTAACCTTTGCCCACCGCACGTTTAAATGGACGAATGAAGCCAAGGGGAAAGCCGCCGTTTATTGCGTGATGATTGGCTTTGCTTATGCCAATACATTACCCCCAACCTTCAAAAAACGCTTATGGGATTACCCCGATGTGAAAGGGGAGGGGCTGGCTAAAACGGTTGTTAACATTAACCCTTACTTAATAGAGATGAACGACTTAGTGGTTGATAGCCAAACGAAGCCTATTTGTAACGTGGCAGAGATTATTTATGGCTCTAAACCCACAGACGGTGGCAACTTAATTCTTGATGATGAAGCATATCAAACCTTTATCATGCAATATCCTGATTTAAAACCCTTAGTTAAAGTGTTAATGGGTGCCGAAGAGTTTATTAACAACATTCCTAGGTATTGTTTATGGTTGAAAGAAGTTGACCCAAAAGTTTACCGAAACTGCAAATTTATTGTGGAACGTTTAGAACAGGTGAAGAAAATGAGGTTATCTAGCCCCAAAGCACCCACACAAAAACTGGCTTCACAACCCCATTTATTTGGAGAAATTAGATTTTTTGATGGGGATTATTTGGCTATACCTAGTATTAGTTCAGAATCTAGGTTCTATATCCCCATGGCATTTTTAAACAATGATATTGTACTCACCAATAAAATGTATTATGTGCCAAATGCTACCCTGTATGATTTTGGCGTATTAACCAGTGCCTTACACATGGCGTGGACAAGAGTTGTAACAGGTCGGCTTGAAAATCGGTATCAGTATTCTAACAAGCTGGTGTACAACAACTTCCCATGGCCGACTGAAGCCACCCCTAGCCAAAAAGCTAAAATTGAAGCATTCGCCCAAGCAGTGCTAGATGCTAGGCAACCCTTTTTAGACCGTGGTAATACGTTGGCGGATTTGTACAACCCCCTAACCATGCCCCCTGAACTGCTGAAAGCCCACCAAGCCCTAGATAAGGCAGTCGATGGGGCTTATGGTAAAAAGAGTTTCGTTTCGGAATTAGAGCGGGTGCAGTTTCTGTTTGAACGCTACGAAGCACTCGTGAAACCGCTGATGCCCACCGCCGTGAAGGCATCGAAACGGAAAGCGAAATGTTAAATTTTGGTCATGCCCCTTGCGGTTTTTGGGGAAGTCTGTAAAAATATAAAAAGAAGCCACTCGTGCTAGTAACACGAATGACCTCTTCTTTTACTTAACTACCCTAACAGGTAATTAAGTAGCTCAAGAATGGCTAACGCCACTCTGAGAATCAAAATGATCGTCTGCATCATGTTGATTACTCCTTTCTGATTGTTTTTTGTAAACGAGGGACTGTTGCTTCAGTCCCTTTTTTCACGTTTATAGGTAGTGAAACCTGCAACGCCTCGTTCAAAAAATGCCAATCAGAAACCAGCTATCCTAAAAATAACCAAAAAATCAAACCGAATCAACCTTGCCCAGCTGGCTTTGACGCATGCGAAATCGAGCTTTATCCGCTTCAGTCGTTTTTTCATGGCACAAATGACAAGAAACCCCAGCCTCATACAGCGGATGATGTTGGTCTTCCAGCGTGAGGGGTTCTCCGCAAGAAAAGCACAAAATATGCTTGCCCGTCGTCAACCCATGTCCCACAGAAACCCGCTTATCAAACACATAGCATTCCCCCTGCCAAGTGCTTTGTTCTTCAGGAACGGTTTCCAAATAATTGAGAATACCCCCCTTCAGGTGGTAAACTTCAGGGAAGCCTTCCGCCAACATAAAGGCAGACGCCTTTTCACATCGAATACCCCCCGTGCAAAACATGGCAATTTTAGGCGTGGTATGGGGGTCTAGGTTTTCACGCACATAAGTGGCAAACTCTGTAAAGTTAGCCGTATTCGGGTCAATAGCCCCTTCAAAGGTGCCAATGCGGGTTTCATAGGCGTTTCGGGTATCTAACACCACCACATCAGGTTGGGCAATTAGCGTGTTCCACTCATCAGGGGAAACGTAAGTGCCCACTTGATTAGTGGGGTCAACGTGGGGTTGTTTAAAGGTAACAATCTCCTTTTTAAGCCGAATTTTCAATCGATTAAATGGCTTTTTAGGGGCGGTGGAAAATTTTACTTCGCCTCTGCCAGAAGAAAGCAGTTGGCAGGCTTGTTCTAGGCGTTGCAATAACGCATCAATGCCCGCTTGGCTATCCGCAGCCAGCGTGCCGTTGATGCCTTCAGAGGCAATCAACAGAGACCCACAAATACCCAAAGAATGGAAGAAGGGCAGTAAGGCTTCTTTTAATTCGGTTGGGTTAGGGATAGGGGTAAATTGGTAAAGTGCTACAATATGGTATGTCATCGTATTTTTAGCATAATAAAAAAATAGATAATTTCAAGAGGGTTTCATTGAAAGCTGTTGCTTGTAATCACCATTTATTCCGCTTACAATAGATGTTGTAGCAAGTGATTCTACTCAACAGGCTGAATAATCATCATGATGATGCAATGGGTAACTTTTTTAGAAGCAGCACAACAAGTTAAACAAAGCCTCGATGCCATTTCCACCATCGGCAAGTTTGTGCAACTTAAAAAACGTGGGCGAAACCACCTCGGGCTATGCCCCTTCCACAACGAAAAATCTCCCAGCTTCAACGTCTCCGCCGAACGAGGCTTGTTTAAATGCTTCGGGTGTGGCGAAAGTGGCGATTCTATCAGCTTCTTAATGAAAATTGAAAACAAAACCTATGGCGATGTTATTCGGGAACAAGCCGAAACCCTAGGACTTTCAATCAAAGCCAGTAACCAAGCAGATGAACAAGCCTTCCAAAAACAGCTGGATGATAAACAAAAACTGCTCCAACTAATGCAATTGGCTACCCAATTTTATCAAAGCCACCTTACCAGCCCAGCAGGGGCTTCTGCCAAGGCGTATTTAGAAGAATCCAGAGGGTATACACTGGCTCAATTAGCCCCGTTTCAACTAGGTGCCAGCCCTGATGGGTGGGATGCCTTAACCACCTATCTACTTTCCGCTTTACCCTTTTTACAACAAGAACCCCAGTGGCTGGAAACGGCGGGGTTGGCTTCTCCTCGGCAAAACAACAACGGCTATTACGATAAGTTTAGAGACCGTCTGCTTTTCCCCATCCACAACCCCAAAGGTGAAGTGGTTGCCTTCGGTGGAAGGGCTTTTTCAGCCGAAGTTCAACCCAAGTATTTAAATTCCCCCGAAACGCCCTTGTACCATAAGAGTTCGACGCTTTACGGGTTTTTTCAAGGCAAAGAAACCATCCGAAAACGCAAGCGTGCCATCGTGATGGAAGGTTATTTTGATGTGCTAGCCACGCATTTGGCGGGCTTTTCTGAGGCAGTCGCTACTTGCGGTACGGCTCTAACCGAAGACCACCTCAAGCTACTAATGAAAAGCGGCATTGAGCAATTATTCCTCTGCTTTGATAGCGATAAAGCGGGGCAGGCTGCCGCTTTAAGTGGCATCGCCCGTATTGAACCCCTATTAGAACGCCACCCCATTAAGGTGAAAGTGATTGCCTTGCCCAATGGCAAAGACCCTGATGATTTCTTCAAAAGCGAAAACAGTCAATCGGTGTTTGAGGGTTTGTTATCTACCGCCCCAGATTATTTGGATTTTCAGTTGGCGTGTGCCTTGCAGGGCTTTAATTTACAGTTGACCGATGACCAATTTGAGGCGGGCTACAAGGTGCTTCCGTTATTGGCGAAAGTTAGAAACCCTATGCGAAAAGCCCACTTGCTAGCCAAATATGCGGATGTGTTACACACCCCTGAAGAAGCGTTACGGCAAAGTCTTCAGCAGTTTGAGAAACGTCAACCCAAGCCTACATATAATAATAACGTAGGGCAACAACAGGCTTCTGTAACCAATGTAACAGCCAACCCTTCGCTTTCCGCACAAGCAGACCTTCACACGGCTTTATCTCCTCAGAAGCACCCCCACTCTTTTCAGCATTACCCCTTTGATGATTCAGTTCAAACAGGGTATAGTAAACCGTTTAAGCCTAAACCTAAAAATGGTAAGTACTTGACGGCGACTGAAAAATTGGCGGTGCAAGCGTCCCTTGAAAACCACACACACTACAGGCAACGCCTGTTACAACAGCAAAGTTTGCCTACGTTAGAACAAACCGCCATGGCTCAACTGTTGGCTACCCAATTGGGGTTTGTTCAGCTGAAACCCTTGCTTGCTCCGCTTGTAAAGAACTGGCAATATGCCCCTTTTGGCTTGCTTTGGCAGATGATTGAAGCAGCCCCTTCGGTAGCGGTGATTCGTCCGCATTTGCCTGCCCCTTTGCATCCGCTTTGGGATAATTTATTGTTTGAAGCAGACCGTTGGCATGAATTGCTGGCACTTTCAAGCGAAAATGAGCAAGAAGCCTTACAGCAGGTGAAAACGGCTTTAAGCCAAACCGTTCAACGATGGCAGGAACGCAAAACGCAGGAAAATCTAACGAAACGCAACAAGCAATTGAAGCAAGAATGGTTATCTATGCCCGCTTCTCAATCGGAAGCGTCTCTGTTTCCTGATGAGGTTGAAACCCCAGAATCGATTGAAAAACAAGCCAGCCATGAGGTTTCATCGATTGAATTGCAGTATGAAATTGTTGAAAACCATCCCTCGGTATAGACTAAACGTTACGCAACAGTAATACAGAAGGTTATCGCTTCGGGCTAAGGCTTCTTGGGGGGTACCATTTGGGCACCCCCCAAACCCCCCGCAAAATTAAGGGGATGCTCACCGCCCCCTTAATAATCCCCAGGGGAACAACTGGTTAATAGGCTTGCGTGTACGTTGAAAATAGGCTTGACCGAAAACCAGAGGGTTTCCTAATTGGTCTGCTTCGCTACGCTCGCACCAGCCTATCTCCAACTGCATATGATTTGAAACTCAGAATTTCAGCCTAAACTAAG
>JAPLIO010000073.1 GCA_026389055.1 Candidatus Melainabacteria bacterium
AGGAATTTGTTTGTGGGGGTGGCTTGTTGAATTTGGATGTCAGCGAAAGTAGTCATGGGGGAGGTATCCTAGTTGTGAACGAATCATAACGATACGTCTATTTTACCCCAAACCAACCACTCTTTTTCCGTAACCTCATATGTCTTGAAATGTAAACAAATCGCTTATTTACCTAAATTTAGACTTCTCCCTTCACCGCCTGTATGATGCCCCTTGCTTTTTGTGTTTGACTGTTGAGCGGGTTTCGTCTGGCTTTTTTCTATCGTAACGGTTTTAGGCTTACTGAATTCTGACGTTAGGCTCTTATCTTGAGTTTTTGACTGTTGCATTGCCTGATACTTGCCCAAGTGGGTTTTCAACTGATCCATCTGTTTTTGGTGATCCTGTTTCAGGGCTTTAAAGTGGACTTGCAACTTCTGCCGTTCCTCCCGCTGGCGGTCAATGAGGGCTTGTTTCTGTTGCAGATCTCGCTCTTTAGCACGCAAAATGGCGTGTTCATTCTCTTTCGTGATGGTTTTCAACTCTCCTTTCACAAAGCTCCACACTTTCCGCCAGCCTTGAGGGATTTTTGCCTGACGCTCCTGACTTTCTTTCCGCCAGCGTTCCGCTTGTTGAGCTTTTAACTTTTCACGCTCTTGGCGTTGTAGGTTTACCATCTCTGTTTTCTGGTTTTTCAGGGTGTCTTGTTTTTCCAACGATTGTTCCCTGACCGTGTTGGCATAACTTTTCAGACGATCCGTCATGGTTTTGGCAATCTGGTGCTTTGCTTCATCCACACTTAAAAGAGTTTTCTGATCCGTCAGTTTTCCCATAAGTTCCTTACTTTTTACCCCTGCCCAACGACTTAGGGCATAAACCTCCCCTTGATAATCCACGGCAACCGCTCCCCGTTTGTCGCCTTGTGCCACGGTGTAACCTTTGGCTTTGAGGGCTTCAATCAAGGCCTCGCCATTTTTCGATTGATCCCAACAATCCTTAAACAGGGCTTTCAATGCTTGCGGATCTTCTTTGACCCGTTGTGCCTGATGCCATTCTGCCAGCGTATAATTGAATGGGTTGCGTTCCGCCTTATTCTCAAAGCCTTTGGGCAGTTCCCAGCCATATTGGCGGTACAGTTCTTTGGAAATTTCTTGCAATTTCATTTTGAAATGCGACAACTGCACCGCTTTCATTTCCTGCACGTCAATGCGTGACCACACGCAATGGGCATGACGGCGACCTTGTTTTTCATGGAATACCAAGGCTCTGGCCTGATTATCCAGCCCCAATTTTTTCTCAATACGATTCACCGCATCTTCAAAGGCTTCAATGCCCACGCTTTCTTTTTCAGGTGGGTTGAGGCTGAGTGAAAACAGATAATTTTTACACCGAGTCCCTTTACTGTGGGCTTCAATTTCTTGAAACGCCCCGTGCAAATTATCCGACACAAAACCCCGCAACTCATGCACTTCCACATGGTCGTTATCGTGAGCATTCAGTAAATGCGTTGCCAAGGCTTGCCCACTGGCACGTTCGCTGGCTTTTAACAACATGTTACAGACTCCTATTTTTTAAAGCCGAGGGCTTGAAGCAGTAACTGCCGCATCTGCATAATCGCCTCATAGGCTTCACTCAATTGAGCTTCTGCTTCGGGCGTAAACAAAAAGGCATCCACGTTGGCTTGATAGGCTAACTGATTCAGGTTGTTCGCCATGCGAGAAGCCCCCAGCAATCCGAGAATCTTGCTTATCGCTTCCCGATCTTTTGCCAGTGGCTTATGTTGCCTCATCCCCTGTTTGGAAAACAGACACGCTTTAATGTAGTCGTTTCGACTGGCATAGCCTTGGCAATCTTGATTTAAGCGGGCAATTTCTTCGGAGCTTAGACGAACGGAAAGCGGGGGAATACGTCCCCGTTTTTTAGGGCGAGCCTGTGCTTGAAAATTCTCCATCATGCTATCGCCCTCCCTTTGTAGGGGTGGGTAGATTAGTAGTAGGTGTTTTTTGAGAGCTGGAAGGCTCATTAAGTGGCTTGAGTTGGCTTTCCCAATCTGCTAAAGTCTTAAAAACAGTGTTTAAAGACTCGCTCTCAATGTCCACCACAACAGACCGAAAACGATTGTTTTCGGTCTGTTGTCGTTTTAAGCGTTTTATAGCAACTCAAAAATTGAATGGGTATAAAGAGGTTATACTTGGGGTTTTATCTTTAAGCCGTTTTTGCTACAATAAATTCAGTCTTTTTTTCATAAAACCCCATAGAAACGCTATATTTATTATGATGACCATCAAACATCTTGTTGAAATTGCCCTGTTGGAAAGCTTAAAACAGGCAAAACCACTACTGGGCGATGCCGTTGCCCCGTTACCTGAAGCGGACTGGATCGCTCTCTTTGATAAACAAATCAAAGTGGAAGTGCCTAAAAACTTGGAACATGGCGATTATGCCGTGAATGTTTCGTTTTTGGCACGCTATACCAAGTTAGCCCCACCCGTTATTGCACAAACGGTTGCTCAGGTTTTAAACCAACATTCGGCTTATAACGCTACGTTTACTTGGCACCCAATTGCTGGTTTTGTGAATGCCAAAGTAACTGAAAAAGCCTTGCTTGAAGCCCTTAACCCCTTGTTGTTGGGTAAGTCAAAGGCAGGGGAAAATACGTCTAAAACCACTGAACGCATTTTGCTGGAATTTGTTTCTGCTAACCCAACAGGGCCTTTGCACCTTGGGCATGGGCGTTGGGCAGCTTTAGGCGATAGTCTTCGACGAATTTTAGAACACTGCGGTGCTTCGGTTTGTGCGGAATTTTATATTAACGACCATGGTCAGCAGATGAGTAATATGGCTAATAGCCTTTGGTTTCGGTGTTTAGAACAATTAGGCTTGGCTCAATTTCCTACCCCTGAAGCGGATGTTCCCTTCCCCTACTACCCTGGCGATTATGTTAAAACGCTGGCGGAACAATACTTATCGGCACCCCAACAAAAGGCGGAACTTGAAGGCTGGTTTCAGCAGTATGGGGCTGTTCGGGCTGAAACATTTGAAACCCAAACGCCGTTTTTAACGCTTCGTACTTATAGTAGAGATGCGATGTTAGCCTTGCAACGGGGCTTGTTGGATGCTTTGCATGTGCGGTTTGATTCTTGGCAATTTGAAACGGATTTACACGCTGAAGGCAAGGTGGAAGAAGCCTTGGCTAGCTTGAAGGCTAGTGGGCATACCTACGAACAAGAAGGAGCTTTATGGTTGAAGTCTTCTGAACTGGGCGATGAAAAAGACCGTGTGCTTGTTAAATCTTCGGGGGCTTATACCTATTTGGCAGCCGATGTCGCCAACCATGACAAAAAGTTCAAAAGAGTTGAAAATTTTAATCGGGTGATGCATATTTGGGGAGCCGACCATCACGGGTATATTCCTCGGATGAAGGCGGCTATTGCGGCTTTGGGACATAATGCAGATAATTTCCAAGTGATTCTTGGGCAGTTAGTAAATTTAGTTGTTAATGGTGAAAAAACCCGTATGGGCAAACGCAAAACGATGCTGACCCTGCATGACGTGGTGGAAGAAGTGGGGGTAGATGCTACTCGGTTTTGGCTGGTGGCTCGTTCTGCAGATAGCACCATTGAATTTGATTTAGATTTAGCGGCTTCTGCTTCGGAAGAAAACCCTGTTTTTTATACGCAGTATGCCCATGCTCGGTGTTCGGGTATTCTTCGGCAGGCAACAGAACCTAGTATTAACAGGGAATCGGGCGAAACGGTTCAGCCTCGGTTTAGTAAACAACAGTTAGATGATGTTTTCCAAACTTACACGGCAGAAGGTTGGAATAGCTTGTTGTTTGATCCCTTGGTTTCTGCGGATAATAAAGCCTTTATAGCCGTTCGGGAAATTGTGTTGGCGTTGGTTCAATTCCCTGAAAAAGTGGCAGATGCGGGGCGGGTACTTTCTCCGCATTTGATTGTTCGGTATGCGATGGATTTAGCTAGCCAATTTCATTCGTTTTATAATGCTTGCAGGGTGCTTTGCGAAGACGAGCAACAGGCGTTGGCACGCTTGGCGTTGGTTCGGTGTATTCAGCTAACGTTGGCTCAATCACTCAACTTATTAGGCGTTTCCGCCCCTGAAAAAATGTAGCGTTGCACTAGCTATACAACTCTTCCCATGTAGGTGAGTAGTGACTTCTCTCTGGTTCTTTTGCCCACCAAGTGTTACACTGCCCTGGGTTTAGAATATTGCTCGGTGTTTGTGGTCTAAACGAAGATGCATTAACAGGCGTATCAGAAATATTCCAGACAACAGCCGTTTGTTTGCCTAACCCTGCATTAGTGGTTGGGGCACTGTTAATAATAAAAACAAGATGTCGGCCATCCAAATTAATTCCACTACCATCATCACCACACAATGAAATTGTTATACCATTCATCAATACCCATCGACCCGAATGATTAGTCAAAAAATGTGTTGGTCCAAATATAGAATGGTAAGTATTGCAAAAGCCAGCCGTATCTCCCTTTACGCACTGTTTTGAAACACCGCCTAATTTATCGGTAAAATACTTGACTAATGGGTCAGTAGGGCTATCTAGTGTCCAATCCGTTATGCCTGCAAAGTCCCCATTTAAAACCCCTGCATTAACAATTTGGCTAATGGCTTGAATGGCTTCCTTCACCACGGCTTTTCGTCTAGCTTTATCAACACTGGTTACAATGCTGGGTACGGTTAGCCCTGCTATTAAGCCTAAAACGCCTAAACTAACCAGTAATTCTGATAAGGTAAAGCCTAGCTTAAAAGCTTGTTGCTTGTTGCTTGTTGCTTGTTGCTTGTTGCTTGTTGCTTGTTGCTTGTTGCTTGTTGCTTGTTTTTAGCATATCATAAAAGCGTCCTAGGTTCAAGTGGTTAACATAATAAAAAAACACTTACATTGTTGTTATCGGTGAGCTTTGCTAAAACTTTACCCCATAAAAAAGCGAAGCTTCTACTTGTCTTCAGTTAAGCCCATTAACACCAATTCAGCATATTGTCCTGCTTCGCCTTGCGGGTCTAATGCTTTGGCTCGTTCCAAATGCTGAATAGCAGATTTTGGCTTGCTTTGTTGCAAGTAGCTGGTGGCAATGTTGTTGTGGCACCAAGGGTCGTGGGGTTCTAACAACAATTGAAGCTGGTATTGTGCCAAGGCTTCATCCCACTTTTCTTGGCATAAATAAATTCTGGCTAAGCTGTAATATACTCTGGCATCTGCGGGTGCTAGTTTTAGCACTTTATTTAGGTACACTTCTGATTGTAATTCTTGCCCCATTTCTTCGTAAGCGTGGGCAATGTTCATGTAAGCTAAAACTAGCGAAGGGTCTTGCTTAATGGCTTGTAGCCAGAATTTTAAGGCGTCGTCTTTTTCACCTAATAATGCGGCACAACTGCCCATTTCATTCAAAATTTGAGCCTTTAACTTTGGCGGGAAGTACGGATTATCTAACACGGTTTTAAACGTATCAATAGCAGCTTGGTATTGTCTGCCTTGTTTGTATTGTTTGGCTAAAAAGTAACGTGTCAAAAAATCTGTTGGATAGTTTTTATTTAATACTTCCAAGGCGTCTAATTTTAACTTAGCGGTGGGTTGAGCATCCGCTTCCATCAGCTGGGCTAATTGCAAATAATCACCCGTTAAACGAAACCCAGTAACCTCTTGCAAACACCCCACGGATTCGTTGGGTGCCACAATAAAACTAAGCAGATAAGCAGAAATATGCTTCATGCAATCTTCTAAGTGCCATACTACAGGGTGTAGTGTTTCTAGCGTATTACAATTGGGTTCAAAATAACTCAGGTTTAATGTATGGTTAAGCACCCAATTTTCGGTTTGGGCATCATACAACAACAACGTTACTTGTACACTAATGGCACGGTCTTCGGGGGTGGCTCCTTCGGTTAGTGGGCGTACATGCCCCGTTAGCAAATATCTTGCCTTGTGCATTCTGGCTAAATCATCTAACATTTCTTTGCCTAACTCACCCAATTCTTTGACAGGCACTTCAGGGTCCCAACGGGCTTCCAACATCCGAGCCAAGTTTTTTACAGGCGAAGCACCACCTGTGCCTTCAACCCAAAATGTGCTGTACAGTTGAAGCAGGAAGGTTAATACATGTTTAAGCCTATCCACCGATGCCTGCATGGGTTGGCAAGTCCAAGGCAATAGAACAAGCCGTTCGGTTTCGTGGTAGAGGGCATGAGAACTAGACATCATCATCATAAGTCGTGCATCATTCCTACAAAGGGGTGGGGAGTAAAAGGGGGATACTATGCTTATCATGGCAAATGAATACCCTTCCAAACGAAATTACTTGTTTTTTTACGTTGCTTATAGGAGGCAGGCTTTTAAATAAGAGACCTCTTGCATGACTCGAGAGGTGGGTGCAGATTCTAGGAATGTTGTTTGCTTGCAAACAGGTTGCTTTAGCAACCAAGAACGGAGAATTTGACGTGTACATAGAAGTACATAAGAATTCGTTGATTCCTCTGGAATCATTCTGCTTCTAGCAGAAAATACCGCAAATGACAACGTAAAACGTTCTACGTTTTCTCGCCCTGCGAATGCCCCAGATATCGAGTCATGCAAGAGGTCTACTGATTACTTGGCGTCACTCGCAAGAATTCTATAGCCATTGTAACAAAACTCTTCCAAAAATGCTTTAACAAAGTAGTATGAAGGTGAATGACAAAGTGCGTAAGGCTTGCTAATTTTTTGCTGGTGTCTAGCTATCATAGCCTTACTGATTTTTTTCGGTAACGCCCATATCTTAATAAATGTTTACAATGCAAGGTAAAAGCATGAATCAAATGTTTGCTTCCGTTACGATGACTGTACTAAAAACAAATTTCCTCTTTCTCCTCACCCACCAATAGGATGCTACCCCTTATGATGATGACTTCACGCCCTGACGAAACTACCCCTTTTGATGTTCGACACAAAAGCTACCAAATTATGGACGGGCCCGCTCGAGCTCCTCACCGTGCCTTCCACTTGGCTATGGGCTTAACCCAAGAAGATTTTAAAAAGCCGTTTATCGGCGTTGCCAATACTTGGAACGAAGTAACGCCTTGCAACATTACCTTGCACAAACAAGCGGAACTCATTAAAGCCAGCATAACGCAAAACGGCGGTGTGCCTCGGGAATTTACCGCTATTTCTGTTTCAGATGGCATTGCCATGGGGCATGAAGGCATGAAAACATCCCTCATTAGCCGAGAAGTGATTGCCGATAGCGTTGAACTGGTCATGCGTGGGCATTGTTATGACGCATTCGTCGGCTTGGCTGGGTGCGACAAATCCCTCCCCGGTATGATGATGGCAATGGCTCGGTTGAATTTACCCGCCATTTTCCTATATGGTGGCTCTATCATGCCTGGTTCGTTAGATGGCAAAGATTTAACCGTTCAAGATGTTTACGAAGCCGTCGGGGCTCATGCCGCAGGCAAACTCAACGATGCTGGCTTAAAAGCCGTTGAAGAAGCCGCCTGCCCCGGTGCGGGTAGCTGTGGCGGGCAATTTACCGCTAACACCATGGCGTGCGTGGCGGAAGCCATTGGCTTGGCGTTGCCGTTTTCTAGTGCTATTCCTGCAGAACACCCTAGCCGTGCGGTTATGAACCACACTTATGGTGAAGCCATTATGCACGTTTTGCGTAGCAACATTCGCCCTCGGGAAATTCTCACGAAAAAAGCATTTGAAAACGCCGTTAGAGTCGTGGCTACCACGGGCGGTTCAACCAACACGGTGTTGCATATGCCTGCCTTAGCCAATGAATGCGGAATCGATGTTACTCTGAAAGATATTGAAGGCTGGTTTAACACTACCCCCTTATTGGTCGATTTAAAACCCGCTGGCAAATACGTCATGTGGGATGTTTTCAAAGTCGGCGGCGTGCCAATTATCCTGAAAGCCTTGTTGGGTGCGGGTTACTTACACGGCGATTGTTTAACCGTAACAGGCAAAACCATGGCGGAAAACTTGGCAGATGTGGTGATTCCCACCAATCAAGAAGTCGTGTTGCCGATGGAAAAAGCCCTCAGTACCACGGGCGGATTGAAAATTCTGTTTGGGAACTTAGCCCCTGAAGGGGCGGTAGTCAAAGTGGCGGGTTTAACCAAGCTGCAACACCGAGGGCCTGCTAAAATTTTTAATGGCGAAGATGCTTGCTTTAAAGCCGTGATGGATAGAACCATTGTGGCGGGCGATGTGGTTATTATCGCCTACGAAGGCCCCAAAGGCGGGCCTGGTATGCGAGAAATGTTGGGCGTTACGGCGGCTATTTGCGGACAGGGCTTGGGCTATGATGTTTGCCTCATCACTGATGGTCGGTTTAGTGGGGCTACCCGTGGGTTGATGATTGGGCATGTGGCACCTGAAAGTTTTGTGGGAGGGCCTTTAGCCTTAGTGCAAGCGGGCGATATGATTGCGGTTGATGCGGAGCTGGGTACGTTGACTTTAGAAGTGAGCGATGAAGAATTGGCGAAACGCCTTACGGTTTGGGTGCAACCTGAACCCAATTACCCGAGTGGTGCGTTGTATAAGTATGCTCTTCAAGTCGGTAGTGCCTCTACTGGTGCGGTAACCCACCCCGGTGCCAAAGCCGAACGAGTCCCGAATTATTAAAGTAAAGGATAGCTAATTTCATGAGAAAATTTGTTATTGGAGGATTAGGGCTTGTTTTAATTATAACCCTACTGTTTTATGGATTGAATAATTATATTGATTCACAACCACAAGCAATAATTAGACAGGTTTTTTATTGTTATTCAGAAAATAAATCAGATTGTTTATTAGAACACATAGATAGAGACCTCGTAGTAAACGGTTTCATTGATAAGACTAAAGCAGAAGCCATGATGAAAATGGAGAATGAAGAGAATGGCTTTGCAAAAATGGGCATGTTAATTGGTATCAATATGATTGATGCCATGAAGCCAGCCTGTAAAGCTACCTTAGAAACCGCTATATCAAACTCTCTAAACAATGAGGATATTCAAGCCTTTGTAAAGAAAACGAATACATTTCAGCTTGATTGGTTGCTATTAACCAAGGAAACAGATATTTACAGGAGGTTACGGAAAAAGAGTGGTTGGTTTGGGGTAAAATAGACGTATCGTTATGATTCGTTCACAACTAGGATACCTCCCCCATGACTACTTTCGCTGACATCCAAATTCAACAAGCCACCCCCACAAACAAATTCCTAGA
>JAPLIO010000100.1 GCA_026389055.1 Candidatus Melainabacteria bacterium
AGAGGAATCTGTGGCTGCTATGCAGAATTATTACGAAGGCAAGCCGGAAGATTTTGGCATGTCTTTTTCTGATATTCAAAACCGTGATCGTACAAAACCAGCATCTATTCAGCAGATGAATAGCATAGCTAATAACCCTGACTACAATCGTTTATCTGTATCGAGAGATTTTGGTTCTGGTGCGCCAGTGGTTATTAGTGACTTTAAGTTAAATGAACAAACACTTGGTCGAATAGATACTGTTTCCGCATCAGACGGCACAAAAATACCTGTGCAATATGCAGTTATTGAAGCTGAAACTATTACGCCAAGTAACCGCGCTGACGGATCTACAGTTCAATCGTATGCCGATCCTGAATTTTCCGGCATTCGTCCGGTAGCTGGTAATGGTCGAGTAGCTGGTTTGCAGAGAGCCTATAAGGAAGGCAAAGCCCAAGATTATTCGCAAAATCTTATAGATGATACCGCTCACGGTATTAACCCAAACGTTATCAAACAGATAGAAAATCCTGTTTTGATACGCATCATGCCAAAGTCTGCACTTACTTCGGATATTGCTGACAAGAGCAATGTTGGCGGTCAGTTGGGGATGTCTCCTACTGAGCAGGCAAAGATTGACATGGGCAGGTTTGATCTGCAAGGCATTGAATTCTTAACAGATGGCGCTCCTAGTATTCGTTCGTTGCGTCAATTTGTTGCAACCATGCCAAAAGAAGAACAAGCGGAACTTATTAACCGCTCTGGTCAACCAAACCCATTGGCTAAGATACGTTTATCAAATGCTCTTTTCGCTCGCGCTTATGAGAATGATGCATTGATAGATTTGTTTGCCGAGACAACCGATCCAGAAGCACAGCAGATTTTAAGAGGTATGGCTATAGCAGCGCCTGCTATGTCAAACCTAAGTGAAGCTGGCGATTATGATATCCGCAGCTACGTTACTAAAGCTGCTGAGATGGCAGTAAATGCTCGTCGGCAAAACAAAGATTTGGTTGAGTTCATAGAGCAAGGTGATATTGAATTAGATCCTTTGACTCGTGAAATAGTCAGCATGTTTGCTACCAACAAAAACGCACCTCGCAGGGTTGGTGATTCGTTGACAACATTAGCAGCAGAAGCAAACAAAGCCGCAGAGCAAGCAAACGCAGAGCCGGATATGTTTGGTAATGTGGCAGTAAGCACACCACTGGAAGATGTGTTTGCTGTCCTGAGATCAGAGCCAACCACTAAAGCGCCTGTTGTAGAAGAAGAAAAACCAGCAGTTGAAGAGCCAGAAGTACAAGAACGAGTGCCGTTTGTTATAAATAAGTCTGTACAACAAATAGCAAAAGAAGTTGAAGGCATGAGTATTCCACAATTGTCTCAGTGGATGATTGATAACGCGCCCAATAAAGCTGCTAAAGCTATTGCTGAAGCCATACATAATCGTATTAAAGAATACGAAAAACTTGGCGTTAGCATGACGTTGGAAATTTTAAAAGGATCAAAAAGAAAAAAAGATTCTCAAGGAGCATCGCAATATAGCCTAACCAAATTAGGAACATCTTTTGTTCTTAGGTTAAATGCGCCTCCTTCAACTGCAATCAATGGTTCGTATGTTGATAATATTACAGGCACAGAATACAGAACAATAATGCACGAAATGTTGCATGTTGTTACGCAGGCTCAATTATTTCTTTTGCCAAAAACAGATTCAAGAGTGCAAGAGTTAGAAAATTTATTATATATTGTTGAACAACAAATTAAAAAAGATATAGCGGCTAACAAAGACCACCCAATGATTGCAACATTTAAAAATCAAGGGAAAAAATGGGGGCCACGAAAAAACATAAGAGAAATAATTGCATGGGGATTAACAGATCCTAATTATCAAAATTATTTATCAACTATAAAAGTTGGTGATCAAACTGTATTCTCAAAGTTTGTTGATGTTCTTCGCAAGCTACTTGGATTAAAAGAGCAATATCAAACAGCCCTTGAAAAAGTTGCTTACATAACAGAAGAACTTGTTAATGAAGACGTTAGTAAAACACAAAAGTTAGCTGAATCGGTTGGAGGAAAACTTGGCCTTTCAAGTCCATCTCAAATATTTAATGACAAAACTGAGGTTGGATCAAAAAGTACAATCAACGAACGCCTTGAAGAGAAGTGGCAGCGCCTGGTAGATGGCCCAGTAAAGACAAAGCCTAAAGGTTTTGATCACGTACCAGATGACTACTGGAATGGCATCAACCCTATCTTCTATCCGCAGGGTAAGAACATCTTCAAGAAGATGGATGACATGCGTCCAACTTTTTGGAAGAGGTTGGCGCAAGGAATAGCAGATCAATA
>JAPLIO010000196.1 GCA_026389055.1 Candidatus Melainabacteria bacterium
CATCAGCATAGAAACGCTGAAAAACTTTCAATTGCTGATGCACCGCTCCGCTGGAAAGCAGCTCTTTTGCTAGAAGAATACCCGCTTCTACCGTAGAAACCTTCCCTGCTACCCAAAAACCCAACCCTGCATTCAACGTTACTAGGGGCAATAAACTTTCAGGCAAAGTCGTTTTTGGTTCCGCCCCAATCAACTGTAAAAACCACGAAACATTATTGCCCACAGAAAAATCGACGGCTTCCACTATGGCACGTTCTTGCATTACTGCCAGTTGCCATGGTTGAATGCTTCCCTTTTCGATTAAGAACCCGTCGGTTATTTCGGTTGGTACGGCTTCATCCATCCCTGAAGCACTTCGCACAATGAGGGCTTTTTTCACCGTCGGCTGATTGTTGAGACCATCTGCCAACAGGGGCATCATGCGGGCGGAACTACACCCCATCACCCTAAATTCAGGCTGAAGTGGGTTTAATAAAGGCCCTAAAAAGTTGAAGACGGTCGGTTTCCCAAATTGCTTTCGCAATAGAGCTAAGGGCTTCAAGCTTGGGTAAACATCTGGGGCGAAGAGAAACCCCACCCCCGTTTCTTGCACGCACTTTCCTGACTGAGTTGAAAGCTGGTTTAACGGCAAACCCAAGCCTTCTAAAAAATCAAAACTACCGCTAGGGCTAGTGGCTGCCCTATTCCCGAATTTCAAGGTAGGCACACCGCCTGAAGCTAACACAAACGCCACTGTGGTAGAGGTGTTAAAACTGGTCTGCCCACTACCGCCAGTACCGCAACAATCCATCAACGGAATGGAAGCATCCTCTTTCAACCGAAGTAGCGTTTCAGGGATAACGGCTTGGGCTTGGAGTAGTTCAAGCAATAACGCCACCGTTTCAGCGGAAACTTGTTCAGGGTGGAGTGCTTCCAACACGGCGAAGGCTTCAGCAGTGGGGTATTGTCCGTGCAAAAAAGCGTGCCAATCAGTGATTGAAAGCGTGGAAAGGGTCATCAATGAGGGTGTTTTCCTAATCAAAAAAATGGAGCTTCCAGTTATTGTAGCTTAGTCAATCGTTTATAAACAAGAAGTAACGTTAAAATTATCAAAAAAATGTTAAAACTTTTCCCTAAGGAAACTAAATTCCGTATAATGGAAGTAGTTTTTTCTTTTGTCATCGCTGTTTTTGTTTGTTGAGGTTTTAACGTCCCTATGAAACAATCGCCTGTTTCCTTACCTGTTGCTTTAAGTGCGTTAGCTCTTTGTCTTTCTGCCTATACTGCCTATACTACAGGGGCTTTAGGCACCATGGGGCTACCCCATATAGAACAAAACCCACCTGCTAATAGTAGCAATACCCCGTTGTTGAATAACACGCAAGCCAACACCGTTCAAGTGCCTAGCAACCCGCTGACGCAATCGTTTAAAACGTTACTGGCAGATGTTGCTTCTGCCATGGCACCTAGTGTGGTGAATATTGATGTTGCCGTGGAACGCTTGGTTCAGCCTGCGGCTAATGGTGAAGGGTTTCCTTTTGATGGTAGTTCGCCTGAAGGAGACTTTTTTCGGCATTTTTTAGGGTTGCCCCCTAGCCAACCTCAAGAACCGCCTCGACGGGAAAAACAGACTGTGGGGCAAGGGTCTGGGGTTATTGTTAATGCGGAAAAGGGCTATATTTTAACCAATCATCATGTGGTGCGTGGGGCTAGTGAATTAGTGGTAACCTTGAATGATAAAACCAAGCTGAAAGCCAAAGTGGTAGGGACAGATGCGTTGACGGATTTAGCCGTTTTGCAGGTAACCCCGCCGAAACAGGGCTTAAAAGCCGCCAAACTGGGCGATTCCGCCAAGCTTCGCCCGGGCGATTGGGTCTTGGCAATTGGGTCTCCGTTGGGGTTTGATCATACGGTAACGATGGGTATTATTTCTGCTATTTCTCGGCAAGTGCCTGATTTAAGCGAAAACGTCGATTTTCTTCAGACGGATGCGGCTATTAACCCTGGTAATTCGGGGGGGCCTTTGGTGAATTTATCGGGGGAAGTGATTGGCATTAACACGGCGATTATTGCTACGGGGAAGGCTCAAAATATTGGCTTTACCATTCCTTCTAATACGGTTAAAACCATTACGGAACAGCTGATTGCTGAAGGTAAAATCAATCGCCCTTATATTGGTGTGGCTTTGCAGGATTTATCGCCCGAGTTGCTTAAAGGCTTGGGCTTACCTGAGAATACTCGGGGGGTTGTGGTTTCTACGGTTGCTCCGCATTCGCCAGCGGAACGGGCTGGGTTACAGCAGGGCGATGTCATTCAGCGAATCAATGGCGAACCTGTTATAGATGCTAAAGCCATGCAGCAGAAGATACGTTCTATGCCGATTGGTGCGGAGTTGGGGCTTCAGGTACTACGGGCTACAGGTAAATTGGTGGCGTGTACCCTTAAAACCGAAAAACTCCCTGTAGAACCTTAAATACAATGCTAGTTCAACTTGATTTTCTGTTAAACTAGCAGTATATTATGCGTTTATTGTAATTAATCAGAGCCTATTTTTTATGACATTTGAAATTCAATCTAAAAAAGCATTGGACAGATTGGGAGATGCTTTATTGACGTTGGATGTTGATACGGAAGCGGATAAAGAGACTTTTCAAAAACTGAATGCTTACCGCATCATGTTTCATCCATTAATGGCTGATGTTAGCTCGCTTTGTAGAAAAAGAATTATGAAACTTCTACCTAAGACAAAGGCTGAAAAAGTAATTGTTGTACAAAGAACGAAACGATTAGAATCCATTATTGCCAAACTACAACGTCAAAAAAAAGAACGTGCTGAAAAAATGCAACTTTCTAGAATGCAGGATGTTGGTGGTGTTAGGGTCATTTTACCTAATATAAAAACATTGAAGCTATTTACAGAAGGCTTATTTGAACGGTCGGTAGTAGTTGAAATAAAAAAAATAGACGATTATATCAATTCTCCTAAGGATGATGGCTACAGGGGCATTCATTATGTGTTAGAAATGAAAAACAAAACTCCGCTAATTGCTCCTTTTCCCTCACTTCGTTTAGAATTACAAGTACGAACAAAGTGGCAACATTGTTGGGCTACAGGGGTTGAAATTATGGGTATCATTAATAATAAAAATTATAAAGGAGGCGAATGGGATGAAGAATGGAAGCAATTTTTTATTTTGCTAGGAAAGCATCTTAGCAACTTGGAAACAGTTTTAGAATTTTCTAAAAATAATCGGGTAGAAAAAGAAGCTCTCCCATTAGATAACATATTACAACTCTACCAATTAACCGAAAAATTGAACGTGCTTGAAAAATTAAAAACGGCAACCGCAGCATTTCAACAATTAGATTCTCATATCCAAAAAACCAATTTAACAGGAAAGTTCTTTTTGCTTAATACCGATTTTGAATTAGGAATAACAGAATGGTACAAATTAAACGAACAACAGGCTCTAAAAATTTTAACTACCTTAGAAACAAGATATCGTAAAACAATTAAAGGACAGACTTTGTTAATTGATATTGATGATGTGAAACATTTAAAAGAGGCGTATCCCAACTATTTCATGGATACTAAATTACTGACTTACGCTTTAACGGTCATGATTAAATCCGTTAAATCCGCTATAAAACTATAGTTTAGTAGCCTTATTTTTCAGATTCTACAGTTTTTTTGTTTTTAGATAACCATAGCCCGATGCCTGCAACTAAGCCTAAACCAGCCGAACTTCTTTACCGTTGCTTCGCCCGTTTCTTTCACTACGGCTAAGGGCTTGGCAAAATTAATGGGTTGGTTCGCCAGTGGTTTTTGTCCATAAGTTAGAGTATACTTATCAGCAGAAGCAAGCCATTGCCGATAACCCTATTAGCCCTTCTATCAACCCAAGCAAGCCGTTTTTTTATGATGCCAGAGCTTTCTACATCCAAACTTAACACCCAAAGTGCCTCTCCCTCCTTTTCGGCAGGCACTCGGGTTCCGTTGGTGTGGGTGGTAGATGACCAAGCCGTAGTAACCACCAGCCTAAAAGCCCTCATTCTGCTAGAATCTTCGTTTGATGTTGCCACTTTTCAATGCCCCCAAGAAGCATTGGAACGGCTAAAGAACCTACCCAAAACCGCCTTGCCTGATGTCATTATTTCAGACTATAACATGCCTAAACTAACAGGCACTGAATTCCTAAAAGCGGTTCGGGTGTTACACCCTAATTTAACCCTCATTCTATTAACGGGCTATGCAGATAAGCAAAACGCCATTGAATCCATCAACGAAGCGGGGGTTTTTCGGTATTTAGAAAAACCGTGGGATAACGATGCCTTACTGCATACGTTGCACCAAGCTTATGAACGAACCCACTTAATTGATAGGCTCGACCAAAAGAATTGGGAGCTGGCTTCGCTCAATCAAAACTTGGAACGCCTCGTCAAAGACCGAACGCAGGAATTGGAATCAACACACCAAGAGTTAGAAGCTTTAATTGAACATAGTGCCGATGGCATTGTGGGCTTAAACGCCGAAGGCAACATTACACTCTGTAATAAAGTGTTTACGCAATGGGTAGCCCAAGCAACGGAAAACCTTGAATTAACGGCTGAAAGCATCCTCAATACCCCTATAGACCAATGGCTACCTAATTTAACGCTAGTTGCACCCAACCAGCAACACGCATCGGCTTATTTGGAATTGACGCTGGGGGCTGTCGCCATTGAAGCCAGTTATGCCCAAGTAGGCAACGCAACAGATGAACCCACTATTTCCACCAATCCGCAAACCATTTGGATTTTGAGAGATGTTACCCAACGCAAAGCCATTGAACGCCTTCGGGATGATTTTATGGCAACTTTAACGCATGATTTACGCACCCCGCTTCACGCAGCCATTCAAGGCATTCAATTTTTACAAAAAGAACAATTAGGCCCAACCACTGCTGCCCAGCAGGAATTGCTAACCGTGTTTCATCAAAGCCATGAAGATATGTTGCATTTGGTTAATACCTTGTTAGATTGCTATCGGTATGAAGCAGGGCAACAACGATTGGTGTTTGATGAAGCTGATTTAACGCCCTTGGTTGAACAAGTATGCCAAACCCTAGCCCCCTTAGCGGGTAGCCGAGGGCAAACCCTACAATATGAAGCCCTTGAAACGTCTGCCCCAGCTTTCCCGACGGTGTTGGGCGATAAACATGAATTGAAACGGGTGATTAAAAATTTGGTGGGTAACGCCATTGCCCACACACCTAAAGGAGGCGTTTTACAGGTGGGCTTTCAACAATGGGAACGCTTACCCGAAACCATTCCTGTTCATGGGTGTAGCCCATTCCCTGATGCCACTTTGGTTTCGCCAGATTGGAAAAATCAGCCGTGGGTAGGGGTTTGGGTGAAGGATAATGGTAGGGGTATTTCGGAAGCAGACCAAAAGTTGTTGTTTCATCGGTTTTCACAGGGTAGTAGCCAAAAACGCAATTCGGGTTCGGGGTTGGGCTTGTATTTATCGGCTCAAATTATGCAGGCTCATACAGGGTTGTTGTGGGTTGAAAGCATTGTTGGCGAAGGGTCTACCTTCTTCATGGCGTTACCTGTTAAAAGATAAACATTCTGGCAATTCTGTTGACAGCTAACAGCCATGCTATGGTACACTGGTAGGGTATTCTCTGTTGTATTGTGTTTAGAAGCCTCTGCAAAAGTCTCCATAAGGCGTGCTAACTTCGTTATTGTGGTACTCATTTCGGTTATTTACCTCATGTAAACGCCCTTATTGCGTTCCTCATGCCTCGTTATCCCATCCTTCTGAAACCTTTTGCAGAGGCTTCTTTAGAAAGAATTGGCTACCCATCATGTTCAATTTATCTTTTAATCGGTTATTAACCCTCATCTTAACCACCGCATGCTTCACCAGTGGATGGTTTTCCACCATGAGCTGGGCTGAACAGTCAGCCATACCTGAAATGCGACGTTACAAAGCCACATCAGGCACCCAAAAAGTAGCCAAAGGTACCATACTAAAACTAACGCTTTCCAGCACGTTAGATTCCCGCTCTGCCCAAATAGGCGAATCATTCACCGCCTTGGTCGCTGAAGATTTATTTGGCTCTAAC
>JAPLIO010000018.1 GCA_026389055.1 Candidatus Melainabacteria bacterium
TAAAGCCAGTTTAAACCCAGCGTTACAAAACTCAAGGCAAAATGAAGCCAAAAGTTACGAGGCTTACATTGGGGTTCGTAGTGAATATCTCTAGCTTCTTTTACACCCAAATCTAATAGCATAGATCTTGTTTTTTGAAGACAAGCGGATTCAAACCGCTCCAAGCTAGCATGATTTTTCATTAAACTAGACATAATGATAAGACCGTAAATGATAATAGGTAATTGTAAAACCAGCTGAATACCCGAACTATATAAAGCAATTGTTTCCTTATCCACGGCTGAGAAGAGGAGCGGTGCAAGGAAGTAATTAATAGCCCCCGCAACAGCACCCCCCACTAAACCAACGCCTAAATAAAGCCACCAGTGAATCGGTTTCACTAATTTTTGGGCTTCTTTATTATAGAGTAATTGGTTCAAGTTACGTAAATCAGTATCCAAAGCTCTGTTGCCTTGGTCTTTCGCTATAGCGTTAATCGTTTCAGCCACTTCGGTATAAAACTGGTGCGTTTTAGCAAAGTGGCTATCCCGCCGAGCGATATTACGATAAAAGCGATACACAGCATAATAGAAGAAAGTAACGGGGGTAACTACCAACGTACCCAGCCACCAATTCATAAATTCATGGTCTGTTTTTTTACGAGACTCATAGGTTTGTTCTAAATTAAATAAACAGGCTTTAGGTGTTTTAACCACAGGTGCATTATTGGGGTTAGCACTGTTTTGCAACGGGGCTTGAGGGGCAGACATCATCATCGTTTCATAGTCCTTGTTAAGTTATTAAGGCTTGAAGCCTTCTTCTAGTAAATACAGTTTAATTTTTAGCGTTAATCGAATCGGTTTTTCAGCATTAAAACCTAAACCACCAGTTCGGCTACTACTAACATCGACGGCCTCATACTTTAACTGAAAGCTCTCCACCTTTAGGAGGGCTTTATTTTTTGCCAACGCCCCCACAAACCCTAAAACAGATTTATAGCTACCCCGTAGCTGCATATCCATATTGGTAGTACGCAAGGGTAAGCTTTTTTCCTTCACCGCTACAAAGCGTTGCTGTTCCTGCTTAGCTTCTTCCGCTTTCGCATCTTCCGTTTTGTCTGAAGGCTTCTTGCCTAAGATAGGTGCTTCTTCTTCAACTTTTGTTTTAATAGAAACTTGTTCGTTGGTTTGGCTAGGCAAAATGGAAACTAACTCGTTCCCTGTAGAATAACTAAGCGTCAATAATTCCCGTAAAAAGCCTTTAATCCGTTGTTCAGGGTTTTCCTCTGAAAAAGTATAGCCCACTTTTTTTCTGCTATCGTTAATAAGGTATTTATAGCGATTAATTGCTTGTACTATCGTTGTTTTTTGCTGCGTTAACGTTTCAGATTTAGATTGAAGCAGTGTTAATTTTTGAAACTGTTTTGTGAACAATTTATATTGTGGTACTACCAACAACAGGGTGCCTAACGAAAGAATGGCAACACAAAGGAAAACAACCAGCCACGTATTTTCTCGTTTAGTTAAAGCTACCATGCCTGCTATGCCCCTTTTTCTTCTACAGTTTCTTGCTCATCTTTTTTACTTAAGCCTGCCAACGTAAAATTAAACGCCCTGTTTCCGTTAATAATTCGTTCATTAATGTGATGAATCACAATATCATGGGCATAAGCCTTTTTTTCAAACGTTTGGGTAAATTCAATAATCTCTTGTTGTTTCAGGGCGTAGCCACTAATTTTTAATTCTTTATCAAAAATAATATCGCTAAACCACATGGTGTTAGGCGTTAGTAGTTGTAAATCGTTCAATACAGAAAGAACCGTTTTGTTGGTTTGTTTAGATTGGCTGGCTACTTGCAGAATACTTTGGTTTAAATTATAAATTTGCTTTAAATTGCTAGATTCTTTTTTGAATTGCTCTAATTGTGCATCACCCCCTTGGGAAAGCGTGGTAATTTCTTTCAGTTTTTTTGCTTGAACTTGGTTAAACGTCAGTAACAGAAACCAAACACCCAGTACTAGTACCAAGCTTGCTGCCAATGAAGGAATACCCACTTTTTTAAAATAGGCTAAATCAATCCCTTCAAGATACCCTAAATTAAACTCGCCACCTAAACCTGAAGCATAGCCTTGGTTGGCACCCGTATTTTCAAGAAAATTTAACCGAAAAGGCTCATTGGTAAAGCCAGAAAAACAAGTACCAATGACTGCCAAGCCAATATCGGCTCTATCTACCTGTAAACTTTCATGGTATTGAATAGATTGCACAGGCACTTGCAAAACCTGTTGTAACGCTTGAACCACAACAAAGCTTAGCCTGCTAGTCAACCAAAACAACGGTGCCTCAATTTTTGCTGCCTGTATCGTTCTTCGCACTTCCGTAATTAAGTCATTCAAAATCAACGAATCTTCTTGGGCAGCATCCAGTAGCTGGCCAGACATGGTTACTTCTCTAATTTCAATAATTTTGCTGCCACGCCACAGGAAAAACCTTAAACGGTCAAATTCCTGCATAATACTGCCCCATAAAAAATTGGCATGCCCTACCTGTTCAACAATGCCTTTTAATACACCTGTACCCATAAACGCTTTAAATATTTGAACGGTATCTAACGAAATCCCTGCCAGCTTAATTTTTGCCGCCTTAGCTGCCTGCTTGTAGGCAAAGTAACTATCTTTACGAACAGCCGCAAAAACAAGCCGTTGCAACGAGGGCGAGGAGGCACCTTCTAAAGCTTCAAATTCCACTATCGCTTCCGTATTATCAAAAGCCCGAAACCGTTCTGCCTCACTTGCTAACGAGATATAGTATTCTTCTCGTTCCATTTTGGGCAATTCCACCACCCTTAGCAAGGTACTCGGTACGGAAAGATACACTTCGCAATTGGGCGGATTTAAATCTCTCCATAAAATCTTCAATAAGTCTGCTAAAATTTTAGCATCAGGCACCATATCGCCACCCGAAGTAATAACCCCTTGCGGCAGAGAATAATTAACCGAACGTATAATATGATTGGTTTCCCTGTTATACAAGGCACCTTCTAATACGTTAGGCTGAATGCTAATACCCACGCTATGAATTGTTTTATTATCACTTTTACCGATAGCCATGTTGGTTACCCATAGATTGTTACTGATTGAATTGACGGAAAGACTCTTGATACGATGTTGATTGAACCAAAGAACCCGATACCTTCCCATTATGAGCCAAAAACCACTTGGCGTGCATGGGCGAAAGCCCAACGTTCGTTCGTTTGCAGTAGCTTTGCTGGGCAACAACAGGCACAGCAAGCGATGCTAAAACAGTTACAACTCTTTATTGAAAACAATCCTACTTTTGAAACAATTGGGCTTTACCTTCCCATGCCGTTAGAACCTGATTTGTTAGCGTTATTAACGCTATTGCCCAATAAGCACTGGGTTTTACCAAGGGTAGGGCAAACTGCTTTGGGTGAAGAAACGACGCAGTTATTGTTCCACGTTCTACCTCCAGCGTTGATTGGCTCATCCTCACTCATCAATTCAATAGAGACTCATCTTATTCAAACCCCTTGGGGGCTGTGGGAGCCTCCTGCCAGTTGGTATCAACCAACGAGGCTTGATTTACTGATTATTCCTGCCCTTGCGATGGATGGGATGGGCATTCGGTTAGGGTATGGGGGCGGGTATTTTGATAGATGGTTAGCATTGCAATCTCAACAGCCTTACACTATTGGGGTTTGTTGGGAAGCTTGTAAAGTGGCACAACTGCCAAAAAACGAGTTTGATGTTCCTCTTTCCGCCGTTTGTACAGAAGAGGGGTTGTTCTTTGGTTCGTAATAATACCCATTCGGGAATTTAACTATAGCTATTCCAAGTATTATTGAGCCATTCTGTAGGGGACGCTCTCCGTGGCGTCCCGTCTCACGATTTAGGCGGGCTGGCACAGAGACCAGCCCCTACATTAGAGAAGTAGCTCATTAATTATGGGAACAGCTGTATAGCAATAAATTGCTAGCACAAAAGAGACCGCTCATTGGTTTTATGCTTATAGATATTATTTTTTACCGTGTGAATGCTATCCATTAGCAACGTGTCCAAAAATCAAAAAAACGACAGTTTAACAGGGATTATCAGGGATTTAAGGGGTCAAAAAAAAGATGAATAGTCTGCAAAATTTGGGTGCCAATTATGGGCAACAACCAATCGGTTCTTTAGGGGGTAACTTACCTAGCAACCCCGCTGAACGGGATATGAATTTATATGCAACTAATAGCCTACCACCCGCTTTTCGTAGCGGTGCTACATCAATACAAGCACAACAAGCCCTAGCCCAACGCCTACAACAAGCAGGCTACCGCTTTGATGATGCTAAGCTCAATGAAATTCAACGCTTATCAGAGGAACAAAAGCTTGAAAAAGAAAACCTGATTTATATGGGTGCAGGGCTATTTAGCATGGCAGCGGGTGGCGATAAATTGTATGATTTTGGAGAGCGTTCTCTTCAACGTACAGGGCAGTTTGTTAAAGAAAAGTTCCTAAAACCAGAGTGGTTAGATAACTTTGATAAAATGGGCGAAAAAACCAGTCTTCGTCAAGCGGGCTTACAACGCAATGCTAGCGGTAACTTAGAATTACTAGCCCCTGAAGAAAGAACAGGATTAAAAGGGCTTTGGAATCGGAACAAATCAGGCATTCGGGCTGTGAACCATGCGGAGTATATTGAAGCAGCCAAAGAGCTAAAATTAAAAGACTTAAAAAACCTATACCCTGATTTACCCGATGAAGTGATTAGAAACATGCCTGAATCTGCCGTAACAGGTGCAGGGAAATTTGGCAAGCAAGTAAAACAAGCTATCAGCCCCGTAACGGATGCCGTGGGCAACTTAGCCAAAGACGTCTTCAAACTGGGACCATCAGACCCATTACCTGAGATTAAAAGCATGGAAGTACGAAAAGTTGAACGCTTTAATTCCAAAACAACCAGTATGGTAAAAGAGCCACCAGCTCCTACTGCAGGCTTTTTTAATTTTAAAGAAATGGGAAATGATTGGGACAATAATAAATGGAAATTTGCTAAAGGTGTGGGCGGTAAAGCACTGGGTGTAGCGGGTATTGGCTTAACCGTTTATGCTGCAGGGTCTAACGCTATGGATAACTACAAGAACAAAAACTACCGTGCTATTGCTACAGATTTAACAGGCGAAGCCGTCGGCGTGGTGGTTAGTTCCGTTGCAACTGGGGCAGTTAATGTTGCCCTCTGTGCCGCTGGTGCTGCCGCTGTTGTGGCTTGCCCGCCGTTGGCGTTATTAGCCCCTGTTGCTGGCTTTGCAGGTATGATGGTCTCAGGTGTTATTGGGGGTGTTATTGGGCAAGGTGCTACCAACATTACCAAATGGGCGGTTGATCCGTTCTTTAAATTGTTTGGCTTAAAGAATGCAGATGATAACCATCGGGATAAGATAAAAGAAAACCGAGAATTGCTAACCAATATTGCGGTGGGTACAGGGTCTGCATTAGGGAATGCGTTAAAGAGTGTGCCACGGCAAGCCACTATCAGTTCGGGTAATCCATCTATGTTTGCGAACAACCCTGCAACGGCTACCAACGCCCCTATGATTAAAGGTGCGTTAGACTTTTAATTGATATTAAAAGTTTAAATGTCGTGTTCTATCATTGATTGTTATTCCTAATACCAATTCACAGATTGAATAGCGTAAGAGTTCAAACCAACCAGTAGGAACGACCATCGCCTTTGCTCTGCAGCGGCGATGGTCGTTCCTACTGGTTGGGACGCTATTTAATCTTGTAGTGTGGGTATAAAACCGCTAATTCAACTAAAAGCCATCACTTACGTGATGCTTTTTTCATAACTGTGTAAACTATGCACACCACCTTCAATGTTGGCAGCAATACTACGGCGTTCAAACCGCAATTCACCATTATTCAACGTTTCATGCAGTTGTACAATGGATTGAATGCCTAAATCCTGCAAGCCATGCTTAATACCTTGAATAATATACGGTAAATACTGACGCAACGACCCCTTATCCATGACAGAACCCGTAACCCCTTGAGCCACCAAAATTTTCGATTGTTCGCCAAAATACCGAACGCTAGACCCTTTGGTCATGGCTTCTTGCGAACCCATCCCTCGGTATTTTTTAAGCCTTACGCCATCTTTGTAGAAGTATTCCCCAGGGGCTTCCGCGGTACCTGCTAGCAGGGAACCCACCATCACACAAGAAGCACCAACCGCCAACGCCTTGGTAATTTGCCCCATATTGGCAATACCGCCATCTGCAATAACAGGAATACCAAATTGGCTAGCGTATTTTGCCACATTATAAACCGCCGTTGCCTGCGGACGACCCACCGCCGTAACTTCTTGCGTAGTACAAATAGACCCAACACCCATGCCAACTCGCAAGCCATCTACACCCGCTTCAATTAAATGATGTGCCTGCAACTTCGTAACAATGTTGCCCCCAATAATTTGCAAGCTAGGGTGTTCAGCCTTCAAGCGTTTAACCATGTTAATTTGAAACGTGCTATCGCCTTGAGAAGAGTCGATAACTAACACATCCACGCCTGCTTTTACTAGGGCGTTGGCACGCTCCCAATCGGATTCCCGTGTACCCACCGCAGCCCCTACCCGAAGCCTATCTTGGTCATCTTTCGTGGCTTGCGGATAGTTTTGACTTTTCAACAAATCGTTTCTGGAAATGAGGGCAACTAATTCACCCTTAGCATTGATAATCGGTAGTTTCCCTTTTTTACTTGCCTGCAACAAGTGAAAGGCTTCGCTCAACGAAGAGCATTCGTTAGCGGTAATGAGGTTGGTTGTCATTACGGCGTGTAGGGGGGTTTGTCTATCGGTAACAAAATCAATATCCCTGTTAGTAACCATGCCTAACAGTTTTCCACCCATTTTACCCGTATCGGTAATAGGCACACTACTAAAGCCGTTGGTTCGCTTCATAATATCCATATCTGCAATGGTATGATGAGCTGTTAACACTTCAGGGTCTGTAATAAAGCCATTTTTGAAGCGTTTTACTTTTCGCACTTCGGCCACTTGTTCTTCAAGGGTATTGTTGTAATGAATAAAACCTAACCCACCCAGCAAAGCCATGTTAATCGCCATGGTGCTTTCGGTAACCGTATCCATAGGCGAACTAATAATGGGAATAGCCAGTGCTAAGCCTTTGGTTAATTTGCTGGTGAGTACCACATCGTTCACGCCAAAATCAATATGTCTTGGATGTAAAATCAAATCGTTATAGGTTAAGCCTTCGCCTTGATTAAATAAAATGGCGGCTGAAAATCCGTCATCAAATGAGGCAGAAGGCATACCACAAGGGGCTGTAGGCGAATCGGTCGATAAAAGAGACATACGATGAAAAGTTCCTTTTTTTCATTAAATTGTTATGAAAAAATACAAAAAATACGATATTTAAATAAAGTTACTGTGTTTAGTGTGAAATTATAAAGCAGAAGTAGTAAAAAGTAAATGATAGAGGTTACGGAAAAGGTGGATTCACGGAAAAGGTGTTCCACAAAGAGCCTATAGCTAAGACAAAAAAGGTAACAAAAACCGCCCCCGACAGGAATCGAACCTGTAACCTACTGCTTAGAAGGCAGTTGCTCTATCCGATTGAGCTACAAGGGCGTATAATAAACATTCTATCTTAACTCTTTAAATTATCGCCCAAAAACAGAAAAAATCCAGCAGTTTTTTAAAAAAACAGGGTCATAACGCAACAGAGGTTACGGAAAAAGGTTTAGTGGGATGGGATAATGAGGCACGAGGAACGGAATTAGGGCGTTTACACCGAGTAAATAACCGACATGAGTACCACAGTAA
>JAPLIO010000074.1 GCA_026389055.1 Candidatus Melainabacteria bacterium
CACCAGAAGGGCATTGACGGCGGGATGTTCTTTTTGCCCCTTCGGTGGACGGAACGCATCGGCAGCTGCAGAGCAAATGCGATGGTCGTTCCTACTGGTGGGTTTGCATGCTTACGCTATTTTAATTGTCAATTGGTATTAGAAGCAATTCCCACAGAATACAAAAACGATTTACTTAAACAGGATGATTCAGACGGTTATTATTTTATCAACTATTTGAATTGTAAATCTGAAATGTGGCAGCAGAATCAGGGAAAACACTATCTCACGTTTTTAACAAGACACAAAAAAGTATGCGAAAAACTGCTGGAAGAAGGAACACAAGAAGAAGACGAAAACAAACGAAAAAAATTGAAAGAAAAAGGTGATTGGCTAAAAAAATATCATAATGATCACATTTACCGCTGTATTTTTCAATTGACCATTCGTCCTGAATTGGAACAGGAGCTTGAAATAACAACACTAGAGCTTAAAAACAAACTACTTACTGATTAAACACCACCCGCCACAAAAAGGTGAGAATGGGCTTAACAGACCGTTGAATTCGCCACGGCTGTAAGGAAAATCGCCAAAGCCACTCAAGGTTCAACCCTCGCATCCACTGGGGGGCTCGTTGCAACGTACCACTCCACACATCAAAACTACCCCCAACCCCCACACAAATAACAGGGGCAGTAAACTGGGGCTTATGCTCCGCAATCCAATATTCCTGCTTCGGCACACCCAACGCCACCAACACCAACGCTGGCTGGGTGGCTATCAACTGCTGACTAACCGCTTCCAACGCCTCGGGCGAATCAAAAAACCCATGATGCGAAAAGCCAATCTGCAAGCTAGGGAACTTCGCCTGCAAGGTTTCCACCGTTTTCGCCATCACTTCAGGCGAAGCCCCCAACAAGGCAATAGGCTTGGCATTTTCCGCACACCACCGAACCAACCCTTCGGAAAATTCAATCCCTGGCAGACGGCTTTGCTGGGCGTAGCCTTGGCGTTTCAACGCCCAAACCGCCCCTGCTCCATCGGGCAATGCCACATCTGCCTGCTTTAGAATGGTGCCAAAGGCAGGGGTTTCTTCCCCCTTCATAATCATTTCAGGGTTCAGTGTTACCACTTGCACCGCTTGACCTTGGGCGTAAAGGTTCGTGGTTTTTTCGAGGGCTTCTGCCATCGTTAGGCAATCTAGCCCGTAGCCTAAAACGAAGGCTTTGTTAGCGGAAGACGCATGGGAAGGGGTTGTCATCGAAGGAACGCTCCAAAATTGAATTGATACTACCCTTCTAGTTTAATAGAAAAATACCCAGAAAGGAAAAGTGCGTCTGAATTCGTAAAAAATGCTACAATAAAGGCATCTCTGCTATTAAAATAATGCCTTAGAAAGAAACAGGTGTTGATATGATGCTTGCACAATTCAAACAAAGCCCGAAATTACCCCCCACACCTAGCCAACAATCTGCTACAACAGGCACTCAGGTGCACGACCGTTCCGAAGCCTTTACCTTGATGGAAGAGCTAAAAAAACGCCAACGCCCGTTTGAAAAATTACGGCTAGCCCAAGCCCAAGAAGCCACTTACCGTGAAGAAGCCGAAGCCGTTGATACGATGCTAGAAACCTTAGATTCCATTGCTTTGGCGGAAACGGAAACAGGGGTTATTCCCCCTGAAGAGCGGGGGGTTCTGAAAAAAAGCTTGCACCAAGCGTTGCGGTCTTCGGGCAATAAGGCTGAAGACCTTACCGAAATGCCGTTAGATGAAGCCGTGGATTTAGAGACCCTTCAAGCTTTGTTAACCGAACCGAAACCATTAGCCCTTAGGGATAAAGAATGTCTGTTGGAATTGGGGTCTGTCATTGCCCAAAAATTGGCGGAACAATTGAACCATAAGCAGTTGGCTCAGCAGGCGTTTGGGTTGAACCAGCTAAGTGAAGACAAGTTGGTGCTTTGTAAGTATTTACAACAATTGTTAGATGAAGTACAGAAACTGCGAGCAGAAAACGAATCGCTTACAACCCAGTTGAATCAGTATCAGCCAGCGGGCTTGGGGTTGTATAGAAAGTCTATCAAAAAAGTGTAAATGCCCCGTTGCTGGTGTGGCTAACGTTTGGAAACCCGCTGTATAAAACAGGTGGGTGTCATTAGCTTCGCTGCTGTTTCCAACTGGCAATGACGGCTCAACAAGCAGAACTTGTTGCGTTGGTCTACGTTAGCAAGAACGTTTATCAGACTCCCTTGGGTGAAATGTAGGTTCCAAACAATCAGGACACACCCGAGGCATTTACACTTTTTATTATGCAGGGTTTCAGCATAATCCGCAAGGGTTTCAAGTCTTAAATTAACCAATGTCGTTGCAAAGCACACACATTTTCGTATGAAACACCCGCTTCAAGCAACTCTTCCGCTTCCAACACAAATAAACACATTAACCCTTTGGCTTTGCGTTCAATAGCTGGTGTAACCGTGGGCTTTTGTAACCATCGTTTCACTTTTATAATAGCCTGCTTACGGGTTAATCCCTTGGCAATGGCACCCGCTACGCCCAAGGGCGTTTCTGGCAATATAAATTGCACCGCCTTTTTTCTGCGTCGGTAAGCCGCACCACCTGAAATACTGATATTAGTACTTGCTTCTATAGCATTTGCGTTCATCATCATTACTTTATTATTCACTCCCAAATTCACTCACAAAAAACTTAGCCATAACCTCCTAGCAGAAGAACGACCGAACCCTATTATTTAATTTTTTAGTTCCGATGCAATGATGTTATAATAGCAATCATAGAGGTTGCTTCCAAGTGTTATTTTAACTACTACAACCAGCGTTATCCTCAATAAGCCAACGGACACACCTATTTCAAGGCTCCTATATTGATTGTTACGTTCCGTTACAAAAACAACCCTCGGCTGCAGTGAAAGAGATTGCTTCAATGTTATTAACCCAATCCACCAAAACAACCACTGCCCTACTGATACTAACAGGGGTGTTCTCTCTAGTGCTAACAAATCAAGGGTTAGCAGTAACACCTGCTTCACAAACCAATAAAGCGATAGTTACCCCACAAGCAATGACCTTACCTGCCCTCAAAGGAAAAATAGTGAGTGTGCCTGCAGGTAGCCCCTTAACCGTTAGTTTACAACAACCCGTTTCCACGCAAATCAACCAAGTAGGAGACCTCATCGAAGCCCTGCTAGAAACCCCACTGATTGCGGAAAATAACGTCGTGTTACCTAAAGGTAGCCTGATTAAAGGAACGATTGTAGGCATTCGTTCTTCAGGCGGTGCCATTCGTAGTGGGGCGTTAGAACTACGCTTTACGGTGGCTCAACCACTTAATACCACCCTTCAACTGCCCCTTATTGCCAAAGTTCAAACACCCAATGGGTCTGGCGTATTAGAAGGCGAAGGGTTTAAAAGTAATGCAGGGCAAATAGCCACAAAAACAGC
>JAPLIO010000230.1 GCA_026389055.1 Candidatus Melainabacteria bacterium
AGCGAAAGTAGTCATGGGGGAGGTATCCTAGTTGTGAACGAATCATAACGATACGTCTATTTTACCCCAAACCAACCACTCTTTTTCCGTAACCTCAATCGTCCAGTATAAGCCAGCAAAGCTATACTGGACGATTATTTTTGTAACTGCTTCGTAACCAAATTGTGGAAACTACATTATTGCTAGATTTCATTGAAATTGTTAGCTTCGAACCATACGTAGTTGGAGATAGGCTGGTGCGAGCGTAGCGAAGCAGACCAATTAGGAAACCCTCTGGTTTTCGGTCAAGCCTATTTTCAACGTATACGCAAGCCAATTAACCAGTTGTTCCCCTGGGGATTATTAAGGGGGCGGCGAGCAGCCCCTTAATTTTGCGGGGGGTTTGGGGGGTGGTCAAATACCACCCCCCATAAAGCCATAGCCCGAAGCGATTAACCCTTCCTCCTTGTTGTTACTAAGCGGATTTTTGTAACTGCTAATAACACTACTAGCACAAAAAAAGGGGAATCCTGTTTTTATGCTGATGTGAGTGTTATTAGTTGCCAATGGTGAAGCAACAAACTTAAGTTTTAGGGTCAACGGTCATTTTAAGCAGACCGCACAATCAAATAATCATTATTTAGCAAGGTATTTTAGGGGATATTATCATGATGATGAATGCAATTAGTAGTACACCAGCCACTACTACAAGCGGAGGAACCACACCAGCACCAATAGGGCTTCAAGGTCAATCCACCTTGGGGTTTGGGTCTTCTTATGGGTATAACCCTTACCCTTCCCCCTATCCTACTGGGTTACCGGGGTCTAGCATTATGGGGATGAATGCTTATGGTGGCAACTATGGCGGAAATTACGGTGGCATGATGGGGATGAATACCTACGGTGGCAATTATGGCAATATGATGGGCATGGGCAACCCCTATGGTGGCTACCAAAATGCCACTGGTACGGGTGGGTTAAACCCCCAAACAGGGTTGGCAAATGGTTACGGATTTGAAACGGCTGTAGCCCCTACCGTTTTCCAAGGGGCATTAAGTGGCGATGGTACCTTACCTTCTGTTCACCCTGGTAGAATTGCTCAAGAATTTATCGGCAGAGACAACGGCGAAAAGAAATCCAACGTGATTGGTTTAGGAGCGGGGCTAGCTACATTTGGTGCTTGTTTCGCTCTCCCTGGTAGATTGAAGCCTACAGCAGTGCCACAACTTTTATTGGCACTAGGGCTTTCTGCTTTCGCTGGTTTATCGGCAAAATTTGCCACCCAAAAACCGCTTGAACTGCTCAGTAAAAACGTGGCACTATCTCAAGATGTAGCTGATAACGGACATATTGACAGTTCAAGGTTATTACAAAATAATTTTCAAACGGATATCCAATTATTTAATAATGCCCTCTAGTTTTAGCGTCAGAAAGGGTTAACGGCTTCGGTTATTTTTGAACACGGTTAAACACCCTGATGCCCAAATGGCATAAGTAGTAACCACTTGTACCAATGCCAACCAAGGGGGCGGTGCTTTAAAGCCAACGGTGGGTAACGCTAAAAAAGCTAATGCAATGGCAACACCTGTTAGTAAAAACCGAAGCAAAAAACCCGCCAACCCCAACGTTAGCCAATTGAAGGGCAACACCCATAAACCCATCAAGGGCTGAACCAATAATTCCACCAGCAATAAACAAACCCCCACCTGTAATGCCGTTTGCCAATTTGCCACATAAAATTGCGGAAACAACAAGGGTAAGCCCATTAACCCTGTAGCCAATAATACCAATAGTAGCAATTGCAAAGCTATCCACCGCTTCATTTTAAGATAAGCCCTCTGCTGTTACAGTGGATAACAACGTTGCCGTTGCTTGTTTGTATGTTTGTAACAATAGTCTCGCAATGGCGTATTCACAATGGTCTGAAGCATAGTGGGTCAGTGCTTCCATCAAATAAGCTTGTTGCGAAGGCGACGCCACAACTTGCTTAATGGTGGCAACTAAATCTTCAACCTCTTCGGCTTGAAACAATGCTAAACATTGAGATTGATACTGAACATCTAAAAACGCAGGGCAATTAGAGGTAATTAGCGGTTTTTTAGCGGCTAATAAGAAGCTAGCAGTCCCAAAATCCCCCGAAAAATCTTGGCTATAAGGGGCTAAAAACAAATCAACGCAATCTAAATAAGTCGGTAATTGTTCATTAAAAAATAAGCCTGTAATCAGCACTCTGTTTTGTAAGCCTGCCTCATAAACCAACCGAACCAACCGCTCTTCATAAGTGGCTATTTTATCGGCTGGATGAGCTGATACCGCCGTAGCACTACCCCCAATAATCAGTAATTTATAGTTAGGTGGTAGAAACGATAATGCCTTAATGGCATCTTCAAATCGTTTTTTTGGCGACATAAAGCCCAATACACCTAATAAAACATCGGTTGATTGTAGTTTAAGTCGTTGCCGAACTTCGTTTTTTAATTGCGGTTGAATAGGGTGCTGTTGAAGCGTTTGGCTACTAACAAAATAAGGAATTAAACAAACTTTTTCAGGAGCAAACCCTGAATCAATCAACTGTTGCCGTAAGTGGGTATGATGACAAATAGCCCAGTGAACGGTGCCTGTTTGAAACCGTTTGGCAGTCGCCTTCCAAGCCAGTTGTTCTAGCACCTTCAGCGGTGCGTTTAGATGATGGGGCGATTGATGAAAGGTTGTAAAAACAGGGCGTTTAGCCTGTTGTATTGCTAACGAATCTAACAAGCTTGTAAATAACGCAATACCTTGGTGCGGTAAGTAAGACCCTGAAAACAGGGAAAATTCATGTTGTAGATGAATACAATCAAACCGTTGAGCTTGTTCTACAAAGGTTGCTAAATAGGCTTCGGTTTGACGAAAATTGAGTTTCTTAAAGGTTTTATTATCTGCGGTATAAACAGTTGGGGCTGTACCGTTTACCTGCTGAATGGCAGGCAATAACTGACGAAGATAACCAGTAATACCAGTACCATTATTTGAAGAAATGGGTTGGTCTGAAAACGGATACCAGTACAGGGTTGATATAACAGCAGAGGAAACCAAAGACGAGTTGTTGGCAGGGGTTACCAATACATCGATAGTGCTAGTGGTTATTTCTGTTGTATCTACAGCATCTACAAAGGCAGTTGTTATAGCAGAGGTTGGGTTATCTGTCATCATCATCATGGATAGAAAAAGGCTTTCTTCATGCTCCCAGTTTTGAAAAGGTTCCTTTATTCTACCGAAAACATAACAAAAACAATAGGAACGGCATATTATCCCTGTTTTAACCGAAACGTTAATACTTTATCAAACCCATTGGCAAAGGTTTCTTTCTGTTTTTGGCTAAAGGGTTTGGGGCCGCCTGTTATCATACCCGTATCGCGTAAATCTGTCATTAAATTGCGTACAGCCAAGCGTTCAGCTATGTTAGACCCCTTCAACCAATCGCCTTTTAAATTGAGGACTAACACATTCTGACCCACCAATAACGCCGCCAACGGAATATCTTGCGTAATGACGATATCGCCTGCTTGGGTGTGTTCTACAATATAAGCATCCGCCACATCGGCACCATGGCTAACTTGCACCGCTTGAAATAGCGGAGAATTTGGCACGGTGATGAGTTTATTACTAACAAAAATCATCTGAAGCTGTCTGTTTTTAGCCGTTTTAATTAAAAATTCTTTGATGGGGGCTGGGCAAGCGTCCGCATCGACCCATACGGTGAAAGGGGGTGGTATAGGGGAGCCAGATAAGTTAGTAGCAGTCATCAATCAGTCTTTCTTTTAAAAAATAAAACGCCCCCACTCAGCTACCTCAACAGTGCTTAGGTGGGGGAACGTTTATCAATAGACTTCTTGCATGACTCAATATCTGGGGCATCCGCAGGGCGAGAAAACGTAGAACGTTTTACGTTGTCATTTGTGGTATTTTCTGCTAGAAGCAGAATGATTCCAAAGGAATCAACGAATTCTTATGTACTTCTATGTACACGTCAAATTCTCCGTTCTTGGTTGCTAAAGCAACCTGTTTGCAGGGCAAACAACATTCCTAGAATCTGCACCCACCTATCGAGTC
>JAPLIO010000168.1 GCA_026389055.1 Candidatus Melainabacteria bacterium
AAAACGCAACGAAGCTAATTTAGCGTTTGTATTAGCATCTTGTTTTAATTAGACTGTTAGTTAAAGTTGTAACTGCTTTGTCTATAGTTAAAACTGATTGATTTTAAGGCTTTTCTGATACATCTATAATTTTTTCTCTCTCATTGATAACATCCTCCAAGTTCCCCCCGCTATTTTGAATAGGATACGCCCCCTTTTATGATGATGATGGCTCGTTTTACGTCAGATTCCCCCACCGCCCCCATGCGGCTAAAAGAAAAAGCCTTTACGCTTTCCCAATACAGCCCTGAAACCATGCCCGTTTTAGCTATTATTGGGCGTCCAAACGTAGGGAAATCCACCCTGCTAAACCGCTTTTTAGGCAGACGCTTTAATATTGTAGACGACCAACCTGGCGTTACCCGCGACCGCTCCTTCCACCCCATGGTGTGGAATGGCAAACCCTTCTTGGTAATGGATACGGGTGGTGTGCATGAAGAAGCCGAAGACCCTTTCTGCAAGCTAATTAACCAACAAGTCAAAGAAGCCATTCAAGAAGCCGATGCGTTAATTTTCATTGTGGATGGTAAAACAGGCATTACTGAAGACGATGAACGCCTAGCCAAATGGATTCGGCAAAGTGGGAAACCTTACCGCTTGGTGGTGAACAAAGTTGATAAAATTGAAGAAACTTCGCTTTGTTTTGAATTTTACAATTTAGGCATGGGCGAACCCATGGCAATTTCTGCCCAACAAGGTTCCACCACCGTGGGCGATTTGTTGGACACCATGTTGACCCTGTTTCCTGAACATAAACAAGCACCGCCTTCACCCGCACAATTAGCGGAAGAACACCCTATTAACATTGCCTTGGTGGGGCGTCCCAACGTAGGTAAATCTTCACTGTTAAACGCCATTGTGGGGCATAACCGCACGATTGTCTCAGATATTTCGGGTACCACTCGGGATGCGATTGATATTCCCTTCACCTACGAAGACAAGCCTTATTTATTGGTAGATACGGCAGGTATTCGTCGGAGAACCAAGGTAGATTATGGCGTAGAGCTGTTTTCAGTCGACCGTTCCGTGGAAAGCATCAACAAATGTGATATTGCCGTGCTGGTGATTGATGCAACCGAACCCATTGCAGACCAAGATAAACGCATTTTCAACAAAGCGTTAGAAGCAGGCAAAGGCTTAATTATTGCCGTAAACAAATGGGATTTAGTCCCCAATAAAACACCAAAATCCACGGCGGAATTTCATAAAAACTTGCTAGCCGAAGTGCCAAGCCTTGTTTTTGTACCGATTGTCTTTATTTCTGCGATGAATCAGCAACGGGTGCATACCGTGTTGGAATTGGCTCAAACCGTGTATGCCAACAGTAAACGCCGTTTAGGCACCAGCGTAGTAAACCAAGTTATTGGCGATGCCGTTCAGCAGAACTTGCCCGCTACAATTAAAAACCGCAAGCTGAAAATTCTGTACGCCACGCAAGTCAGTGTAGAACCGCCTACTTTCGTGTTGTTTGTGAACGACCCCAAACTCATGAAGGAATCGTACCAACGGTATTTGGAACGCAAAATGCGAGAAGCCGCTGAATTTGACGGTGTGCCTATTCGGTTTCTACTAAAAGTGCGTAGCGAAAAAGCAAGATAATACTTCATTGTAAGGGCGATAAACCAGTTTATCGCCCATTACTTATTTTTCCCCGTTCCAAGGCTTTTTTTTCATGGTTTTACTTGTATACAGGCTCTAGCAGTTTTCCTTTTCCCCTCTTTTCTGTTTTATTTTTCCCTTTGTTCTTTCCTTCTTGGCTTGGAGGCTTTGAAACCCCTTATGATGATGATGTTGACGACCCAACTAACTTACACCCCAACCGCTTCTGCTTTGGCAACCAGTGGTAAACCACCTGTGGAAACCCCAAAATCTACCGCTATTGGCTTGGTAGAAACAAGGCTTCAAGCAGATAGCTTTGACAATACCGCTACCGACCCCATTGGCACGGCTCAAAATCGCAGTGGGAAAGCTAGTACATTGGGATTACTGGCTATCGTTATATCGACTGTATTAGCAACGCTACTGCTTTCAAATGAGGGGTGGAGAACTAAAATATTCGACCTTTTTAAAAGGATTGCAGGTAATTCGTCGGAAGATTCTTCAGACAAAACAAATAATCCTAAACCTACTGTACAGATGATTGATAATAGCCATCATCGTAGAGGTCAGTTGGTACCAGCCTAGCCTCTTGCCATGGTCAACTGCACGGCGGGCGACATGGAAATCCACGCTGGGGTTAGCCCCACATTGCTAATAATGGATTGGCACCGACGCTCCAAAGCGTCTGGTTGATTTTTCAGGTAGGGTAAATCTTGTTGCAGTTGCAGCAAGGCTTGGTTCAATTCCGCTTCATCATTCAACCTACGGTAAAGTGGTTCCAACTCTTCCAGCCTGTATTGCTGATAGCTCAATTCCGTTTTCGCATTCAATCGGGTAACTTCAATTTCTCTAATGCCATTCACTAACGAAGTTCCCACGCCTAGCAACACCCCTAACGCCAATAACGAAGCCACTTGCCCCCATTCCCCTTGTTGAATAGCCCCCACCGTTAAGCCCAACATATTGTTCAGGTTTAAAAACGTCTTCTGTTCAGGGGCTATTAACCCATTGAGTGCCAACAACTTTTGAGGAGAATCACCGTATTCTTTCATCAACACATTCAACGTAGGGTTGTGTGGACGAATTTTGGCTATTTCCGTTTTAATGCTTTCCAATACATCCTTTTTATCAGTGGCTTCTTGCAGTTGTTTCATCCACTTGAGTGCCAAGGCTTTATCTGCCGATTGCTTCAACGAATAGCCCGCATAAAAGCCAAATAGTCCAACGCCCACCCCAGCCAGTAGGGCAATGCCATCCACCAACCACCGCACATGAGGCACATCTTGCGTGATGGGTTGAGAAATGGCTCCCGTATGGGGATCTTCTTCAACAGGGTTGGGCATTATTGTTTTTGGTCTCGTGCCTGAAACGGGGGTTAGCCAGCCCGAAGCCAATTTTTGATGCACCGCCTGCCGAGGTAACGGCGTAGCAGAAGAAGTGATAGGCGTTGCCGAAGCCGCCAAGTTCGCCTTGGTTGGCACAAATAGGAAGTCTCCTACCGCTTGCGAAGCCTTAAACCGAGTCGCTTCAACAGGGGCTAAATACCGTTCAGGGTGGCTAATGCCATTGGCTTTTAGCAATTGCAACAACCTATTTTTAGCCTTCGCTTTTAAGTCAACATCAGTGGTTAATTTGGCAGAAATACCCTGTTGAAAACTGCTCTGCATATGGTTCATCAACTCTGCCCGAATACAACTTTCTTCCCACCGAACCCACGCTTCCTGTAGCCCATCTAATAAATTAGCCCCTAAAAAGCCCACCGCCGTAATACCACCCGCCAACAAGATAGCTTGGGTTAATTCAGGGTAAATAGTGGGGGTTGCCATTAACAAGGCGGGCATTTCATTCACATAATGTGAAACTTCTCCCTTTTTGGAGATGTTGGATTCGTTGGGAATCAACTGCTTAACTTGTTCTATTAAATTGCCCGCTATTTTTTGTTCGCCCAATAGTTGCTTACGGAAAGCAAAGCCCGTCAACGCACCGATAGTTGCCCCTAAAAGCCCTAAAATCATTACTGTTCTAGGGCGAGGCGTTTGCCATTGTGGGTTGACTGATGAAACAGGCGAATGGAGCTTGTTTGTTAAAGCAGGCACGTTATTGGCGGGTTGGAGGGGAGAAAATGCACCTATGGCTAAAGTATCCCCACCCGTAGGCTGAAGTGGCAAGGGAGGCGGGGGTATTAACGTGGTTTGTTGAAGATAAGAGGAGCGAGGGATAGAAACCCTTGTAGCCCCAATGAGTGCTATTGACAATATCATTAAGCCCTAAGCGTATAAAGCGATGAGAGAAGTGGGTAAAAACCCGATAGAACTCTACTTATTGAAGCACAAATATAGCCAAAGCAAGGGCATCGGTTGAAGGGTTGTAACAATTTGATAAACTACGCTGGGATTTAAAGCGTTAGAGCCAGTTTATATATTACGACTTGCTATTAAGATGTTTTTTGGTTACCCTTAGGGTAACAATCCCTTTATACTATTTGGTTTTCTCAACAGGAGCTAAACGCTTACAATGACTGCTGCCGCAACGCCTTCCTCTTTCCCTGAACTGCAAACACAAA
>JAPLIO010000239.1 GCA_026389055.1 Candidatus Melainabacteria bacterium
ACCCTCTGACAAACCAACCAGCGAAAGACTGAAACAACCATCAATGAAAGAACACGCTATTTAATCTGTCAATTGGTATAATACCAAACCACAGTTTAAATAGCGTCATGTTGAGCGAATGCGAAACATCTCCTGTGTTTGTCGTCTCGGGAGATCCTTCGCTTCACTCAGGATGACAAAATACCCCATTTAATCATGGTATAGGTATCGTCTATCGTTTTTTATTGCAACCGCTCTAAGCGTTGTAGCTCTAGCTGTTTTTGAACACTTGGCAATTGTAACCCCTCAGGCGGTGCTGTTTGAGCCATGGGCATCAGCTGGAAATTACGAGCATCTTGCTCATCAGGTATCAATAAATTATAGGGGTGGGCTAAAATATCACGCCATAACGGTTTGGCAATACTTTCTGGCAAAGAAGCATGATGAATTAACGGCACTAACTCTCTAGCAGATTCCCATTTTAGCCCCTTGGCATCATCGTCAGAATCCGCCATGCCAAAGTAAAGTGCCATGGGGGTGTTGGGTTGGGTACTAGCCAAATACTGGAAGGCTTTAATTTTTACTTCATGCCCTGGTAAACAATACCCATTGCCTAAGGCGAATGATTTAGAAATGATGACTTCTTTACCTGCTTTTAAAGAAGCCAGTAAGGCATCTTGAATTTGCTCAAAAGACCGAACGTACCCGTACAGATATTGGTCGTTTTCTGTTTCGTGGGTGGGGTTAGGCGGGGGGGCTAACACTTGAAAGGTAGTAATACTATAACTTTCGCCGTTTTCGGCGTTAATGCGTTGAACGGTTTGCAATTCATCTGGGGTGATACCTTGATTTTCTCCACAGAGATTGGTTAAAATGGCTTTTTTATCTGGCGGGGTTAAATTAGGCATTTGTTGTAGTAGTTGGGCTACTTGAATCCTGCTCTCATCAGGGCGAGGGGTATTTTGTAAAATAGAAAGTAGCACATTTTTTTGATTTTGATTTAAGCTAGCCACCGAATTGATGGTTACTTCGGCTAAATCTAGCGTGTCTCGTTTATCGGCTGCCACATCGTAATCTTTTCTAACGGCGTTATATAATAAGGTAGATTGATACAACACCATTAACGGAGACGCTTCCTTGGGTTTTAAGGCATGCCCTGTCTGTAACCGTTGTTGTGTATTTAATGCCCGAACCAATCCTGTTTTAGGGGCGGGCATTTCTACTAACAGTTGCCCAGTGGGTAGGGTTTGAAACGCTACGTTTTGTTTCTTCAACCAAGCGGCTGCTTTTTGGGGAGATTCGGGCAAAATGGCTTGCGGCACAACCGTTTGATAATAAGTAGCATCTGGGCTAGAAAGTTGAACAAACTGACGCATTAAGGCTTTGGGTTGCTGGCTTGCCATTCTGGAAAGTTCTGCTGCCATGGCACAATTAAATGTGCGTATCACGGCTACTTCTTGCGGTAACCGAAGGTTGGGTAGGCGTTGCTGGGCATGTTTATCGCCATTGGGGTTATTGGCAAAATAAACCAGTAATTGTTGATTTTGTGGATTAAGGGGGGTGTTTTCTTGTTCGATAGAATCAGGGTTGGCAAGGATGCTTACGGCATCAGCTAGTAACAATGAACCTGAAAGCCCTGGATATCGGGGGGTGTTAAATAAAGCGTACAAATAGTATAATGCGGAATGACCGATATCTCCGCCACCTTGCGTTTGGGTTAAAACGCCTCTTTCCATTAACTGCTGAAACATTGGGCGTAAAGCTGGCGGTAATGCTTGGTAGGTTCGCATTGCCATTGCCATGCGTTGCCCAATACTTTCAATAGGCGGATGAGTCGGTTGTGCTTCTTTGGGTTTTAAGGTGGTCATCCATTTAAGGGTAACCGTGGGTTGTTGTGCCAACTGTTGCAATTCTTGGGGGGTAAATGGCGTAATCACTACGGGCGTAGATAGCGATTCTTTCCCCGTTGGAGTATGCAGTGGTTGTTTTTGAAACAAATCGGCTGTTGGGGTAGTTGCTTTTTTAATTAGTTGCTGCCAGTTATTAGCAGGCGACGGTTGCCCATTGGCTAAGCCAGCAGAACTGATGCCGTAACCTAGAAGGGAAGGATAGGCTAAATAATTTTGAGATGAAGAATTAGTAGCATTCACTGAACAATTAAACCATCCTTACAACCAATGAAACAATAAAAAACTGAGCAAACAATGAAAATATCGCTAAAAATAGGGATATGAAGTTACGGAAAAAGCTCTATTGGGCGTGCTAACTTTGTTACTTTGAGCCTTATTTCGGTTATTTACTCAGTGTAAACGCCCTCATTTCGTTCAAAGTGCCTTGTTATCCCATCCCACTAAAACTTTTTCCGTAACCTCATATATCTGTATAAAGGCAAAAGTACGCTTTCTTGAACCTCCTTCGTAACAATTTGTAACAATTTTTGACGATTGAAGAGACTACAGACGATACCGTTAGTAAGACTTATTGATTAAAAACAATTGAAAGACTGTTAGTCTCAATTTTTTTAACGTTTCAAAAAAGGAAAATACGCATTATGGGCGGATATAACTTAACAAATACTGGGTATAGACCTTACTACCCCCAACAACCAGCTCAAGCTACAGCAACAACCAGTGGTGGTAGCCTTTCTACGTTCGATTTAAATGACCCGATGGCATTCTTAAAATCAATGAATACGAAGCTTTCAGCGGCTTTAAAACCCATCAACATTAACAGAAATGAACTTTCGCCCCATGTGGATACGGCTAGTTTAGATAGGCTTAACATTAAATTAGTGGATCCGCCACCTGTTTATAATCAGTATCCCATTCAAGGCTATTCTTATCCTACTCAAGGATATGGTCAACAAATGCAGCCTCAATATCCCCCGCAATATGCAAACTATGGTGGGCAACCCTTTCAGCAAATGGTGGCACAGCAATACCCCCCACAATATGCAAACTATGGGGGGCAACCCTTTCAGCAAATGGTGGCACCGCAATACCCCCCACAATATGCAAACTATGGCGGGCAACCCTTTCAGCAAACGGTGCCTCCTCCTCAATACATGAACTATGGCGGGCAAAGTTATCCGCCACAGTATCAACAACCATACCAAGCCCAGTACGGCAGTAGTGGCTACTACGGCGGACAACAACCCTATCAACCGCAATACCAACAGCCCTCTCAGCCTGCTTATGGCTATACAGAGGCTAATTTTCCACCACAAACCTACCAAGAACCTCCCCAAGGGCTTCCATTCCCTCCCACCAGCCCCTTTAATGTAGGTAACAATACTTGGTTATCTGAAGAAGTAACAAACAATCCCCATTCTTCAACAATTAACACAGCAGATATCACCGCCATAAAGCAACAGTTAGCTAACCTTAAAACAACTAGAACCACGCTCCGAAAACGCCTTGATAATGATAAGTTATCGACGACTGAGAAAGAAGCCTTAAATAGCCAATTAGATGACCTGAAACAAGAAGAGCGAAAATTAAGAGCGGAACTTCGCCGAAAAAATGGACGTCAAGGGGTCTTCAATAAAGGTGTAGTGGGGTCTCAACAGATGATGGGTGGCTTTCAAAACCCTATCGTTAATACAACAAATACCACTACTGCCACGCCTTAAAACAAAGCATCTTCGGGGGGGTGAACGGTTTTAAACTGAAACCCTTCTAGGGTTGAAAAGTGGTTAGGCAGAAGATCTGATGCTTGCATTTGTTTCAACGGAAATGAGTCTAGTGGGAAACGCTTTTCTTGGGCAGATTTCGCCAATTGCTGGCGTTCTGCACTGGCAATCAACGGAGTTAAGCCCGTTAGCATCGGTCTAGTTTTAATTGTTAAATCTGGATGCTGAACTTTAGTAACAGTCAACCAATAAAACGCCAACTTAGCGTAAGCAGGCACAAATCGTTTTTGGTAATAGTACCGCCCTAAATTAAACTGCCCTAAAGCCAAGCCTGCTTTGGCAGATTGGTTCATTAACAACACCCCTTGCGTTATCGCCTCAGGCTTAGCCTTGGGTTGCTGATAAAGCCAATTACCTAGCTGGGCTTTCGCCATCAAGTTACCTGCACTGCTGGCTTGTTGAAGGTACTGCACCCCTAGGCGTGCTTTGGTTGGGGTGTTTAAGTATAACACGCCCAAGTTACTCTTGGCTTCTGCATCCCCCATGGTGGCGAGGGTTAGCCAGTGTTTTTCCATTAACTGCATCCGCCCTGTTTGCTGGGTATAGTGCAGGGCTGTTACATACCACAATGCCTTACTGGTATACGGAGAACTGGCTTTGGCTGTGGCTTCAAACCAGTCGAGGGCTTTTAGGGCATCAGTAGCTCCACCCACGCCTTCTTGATAGCACAACGCCACTTGCCACATGGCTGGCGGATAGTGTTGCATGGCGGCGGCTTGGTACCAAACCCTAGCGTAAGTAGGTTGTTGCACCCCGCCAATGCCTTTTCTTAGAAACTGCCCCATGGTGTATTGGGCGGGGGCGTAGCCTGCTTGGGCCAGGGTGTAAACCTGCTTGGCGATGGCTTCTATCTGTTGGGGGGTAGGGTTGTTGGCGGTATAGGCTGCTTTGGCTTGGGCGTATTGCGTTTCTTGTTGATGCAGTTGCATCGTTTGGGCTAACGCTTTTTGTGGGGTTTTAACAGATGATGAAGCCAAGCAAAGTGAAGAATAACCAGTCAAGCCCTGTATAATCACAGCACAAAACAAGAGCAGTTGAAAACGCCAAATTCGTTTTAAACAAAACAGAGACGAAGGTGTTTTATCATCAGCGGGGGATAGCACGATAGTTAATTCTCAATATTTAGCAGTTTATGTTTGTTAGGGTTATGTTGAAGGCTTAGTTAAGGGTTTAAGATTCGGGGTTTTAACCCAATCTAACCAATGCTGTTTTGTTTCATCGTTATGTAAATAGGGTGTTTTAGAAACGTAATGAATCATATATAAATTACCTTTTACAACCCCTCTTATCGTCCGAACAATTTCTTCTTGATCTTGCGTGGTTGTATTCGATATTTTCCAAGTAGCCACACTTTCAGTAGGGGAAGAAGAAACAATGGTTGACTTAAAAACGCCGTTTAACTCGGTGGCTGTTTTCTCTAACCCACTTAAATATTTAACCATATAGCTTGAAGCATCCTCTTTGTTTGATAAGGCAGAGGCTCTTAATGCTTGAATGGTTGCTAACTCATTCCACTGGTTAACGGTTTGACCTTTAGGAACAAATTCATAAATAATTTGACGACTTTGTTTTTCTGTAAACCCATTTTCCCACTCTTTTGGTGCAGAAAACTCAAAAAGTTCAGCATGTTCGTCATCAATTCCCTCAAATAATTGCCAAGTAACGGGTTTACTACTATTGCCCAGTACCTGATTGAGTGCCGCCGCAATATCTGCATCACTCGGCTGGTTGGGTTTTGCTTCTACGGTAACACCTAAGCATGTTAGGAAGCCACATAATAGCAACCCTAAACAACTTTTGTAAAAATGATTCATAGTCATAACCTTTTTTGTTAATTAAAGGGGGGATGGTTTATCTTTTTATTACTGAATAGCTTAATCAGTCTTGATTAATACTGGCGTATTGGTCGAAAGAGAGAATTCTTGATCAACATCGAGTTTAGCATCTTGCCCTTTAATCCAACCAGAGATAATGAAGGCAGGTAACACACGATCATCGCCCTCAATAGTCAAACCATCTCTAAAATCCACCTGTTGCCCATCGACTGCAACGGTTTTAAATGAACCAAACTGAGCCTTACCAGCGATACCGTAAATAAAATTGTTTTTGTTTTTTAGCAATATCGCTTCGGCTGGTGTTCCCTTTGCAATAACCACTTCTTGCCCTATTTTTACATCTCTTGAAACGACAAAATCAACCGTGCCAGCGTTTTTACGAGGATAATTGTCGGCATCAAACGGTTGTTTGACTTTAAAATAAACTAATGTACCAGAGTGGAGTGTCAAATCCGCTGCATAAACTGAAAAAGCGGTAAAACTAACCATAAAACTTAATACGACAAAAGATAAAAATTTAAATACGGAGGATACGCTTTGTTTCATTTTTTAAACCTTTCTTTTAAAGAACTCAAACGCAAGTAATTGTTACATAAATAACAAATAGATAGTATTTTAAATATAAAACTGCGTCAAGTCGGTACTTTGTCCATTGCTATACCTCTACGGCGAGCGACCACAAGGGTTCGCCCGTCTTGGGTGCAGAATAAGGAATAGGGGTAATCCCTTGTTTGAAGCTCGTCTGTCATGCTTTTCCCATAGGTTAGCACAGAATTGGCTGAACATTGTTTTTATAGAATAAGGGGGCGAATGCCTTTAAAACAACCCTATTCATTTCACTAACCGCACAAGGAGAAATCAACTTTATGACGAATTTCCAATTACCACCCATCGGGGGGGGGGATTTATCCCATATCGCTAGTAAGGCTGTTCAGACAGTAAGACAAATTGGAACTAAAGATAATAATTATAGACTTATTCAATTACCTCATGAAATTGCCAATATACCAGTTAGAAGTATGGATGACATGTACTCTAGCGTGTCTCCTCTTGTTTCAAATATTGCTAATCCGCTCAGTTATTTTGTAGATCTAATAGCAAGCCATCCCCAAGCACAAAAGACTTTAAAACTAACAGATTTGTTCACTTCAGCTAGTAAACATAGTAAAAACAATGAGTGGCTCACTAATTTTGAAAAGCGAATAGATGAGCTTAGTGGTCATAATTCTACCCCTTATAAGAAGATAGCTCTTACTAGTACTGAAGAAGGTCATGTGTTACAAACGTTTCGATATTTCCCTAACAGAAATGGACTATATTCGCCTAGCGATAAACCTGCCTATTTGTTAAATATAGCCAGTTCCACTCAACCCAAAGGAGGAAACTGCGAATTGGGTATTCAATTTGGTAGTATCCCTAATCGTTTTGGAGACTTAGATGGCCAGTTTGTGAGAAGCTTTGAAGGTGAAGAGTATTTAGCACAACAGCTGAATGATTTATTTGAAGCTGTAGCAAAATACCAGTAACCAAAACCGCCCTTTACTTCAAATGCAAGCAAAGGGCGGTTCAAGTTTTTAAATAGTTATTTACACCTTAGCGGTTAGTAGGTTGGCAAGCGTTGCACCCATATCCGCAGGGCTTTCAACCACGGCAATGCCAGCTTCTCTCAAAGCCTTCATTTTTTCTTCCGCCGTACCTTTACCACCAGAAATAATCGCACCCGCATGCCCCATCCGCTTACCTGGGGGAGCCGTTTGCCCCGCAATAAAGCAAACAATCGGTTTGGTTACATTAGCCTTAGCATAAGCCGCCGCTTCTTCTTCCGCCGTACCACCAATTTCACCAATCATAATAATGGCATCGGTATCAGGGTCTGCTTGAAACAGGGCTAGGCAATCAATAAAGTTCGTGCCGTTAATCGGGTCGCCACCAATCCCAATACAAGTAGATTGCCCAATACCGCGTTGCGTCAACTGGTCAACCGCTTCATAAGTCAGCGTACCAGACCGAGAAACTACACCCACCCTGCCAGGTAAGTGAATATGCACAGGCATAATGCCAATTTTCGCTTCACCGGGGGTAATAACACCAGGGCAGTTTGGGCCAATTAAACGGCTATCAGGGCATTCATCTTGCAAGAACTGTTTTACTCGCATCATATCCACTACAGGGATGCCTTCGGTGATGCAAATAATCAATTCAATACCAGCCGAACCCGCTTCCATAATAGCATCCGCTGCGAATGGAGGTGGCACAAAAATAACCGTGGTATTGGCTTGGGTTGCTTTTCTAGCATCATCTACCGTGTTGAAAATAGGCAGTTGAACGCCGTTAATTTCATGGGTCGTTCCGCCTTTATTGGGGGTAACACCGCCTACCACATTCGTACCCGCTTTCATACACTGTTCAGCATGAAACGAGCCTTCTTTTCCTGTTAAACCCTGTACAATTAAGCGGGTATGTTTACCGACTAAAACAGCCATCATTGTGAAAATTTCCTTTGTTAAACTTGCATAATGCGATACTAAAAGATGCTTCGGAACAAATTTAAACAGCAACCGCTGTTTTATTCAAGCAAGCAACCACTTTAGCAGCAGCTTCTTCAAGGGTTTCGCCTACTTCATACCGCAGGCCGCTATCAGCTAAAATTTGCTTGCCAAGGTCTACGTTGGTGCCTTTCATCCGAATAACAATTGGCAATTTCATATCGAGTGCTTTGGCTGCTTTTACCACACCTGAAGCCAATTTATCGCACCGCAAAATCCCACCAAAAATGTTGATGAATACCACTTTCACGGCAACATCGCTCATAATAATGCGGAAGGCATTTTCCAAGGCTTCATCTGTAGCAGAACCACCCACATCTAAGAAGTTAGCGGGGGCAGACCCGTACAACTTAACGATATCCATGGTTGCCATTGCTAAACCAGCACCGTTAACCATACAAGCCACTTCGCCATCTAACTTAATATAGTTTAAGTTGAATTTAGACGCTTCCACTTCCAACGGATCTTCTTCATCCGTATCCCGCATTGCAACCAATTCAGGGTGCCGATAAAGGGCGTTAGAATCAAAGTTGACTTTACCATCTAAGGCGAAAACAGCATCATCAGCGGTAACAATCATCGGGTTGATTTCAACGAGTGAACAATCTTTTTCGATGAACATTTTGTATAAGCCTTGCATCAGCTGAGTCGCTTGTTTGGCTTGCGTTGGGTTTAAACCCAAACCGTAGCACACTTGACGCGTTTGAAACGCCTGCAACCCAAGGGAAGGGTGAATGTAAGTTTTCAACAATTTTTCAGGGGTTTCTTCGGCTACTTTTTCAATATCCATACCGCCTTCGGTGGAAGCCATCAGCACGGGGCGAGAAGTATCTCTATCCATCACGATTGCCAAGTACAATTCCCGAACGATGTTTGAGCCTTCTTCGACCAACACGGTTTTAACTTTTTGCCCTTCAGGCCCTGTTTGGTGCGTAACCAACTGCATGCCTAAAATGGCGTTTGCGGCGGTTTCTACGGCTTGGGCGTTATTATCTACCACCTTTACACCGCCACCTTTGCCACGCCCACCAGCGTGAATTTGGGCTTTTACAACCACTTTCGGGGTGGAAAGCTTAGCAGCCGCTTCTACAGCACCACTAGGGGTAGTGGCTACAAACCCATTAGGTACGGCAATACCGTACTGTGCAAAAATAGATTTTGCCTGATATTCATGAATTTTCATTCAACTATTTTCCTTATTGAAACGTTTTTGAGTAGTATCGAAAACGAAACTACTCAAAAAACAGGTAGAGGAGCATTTAACAAAACAATACAGTAGTATTCTACCATATTAAAGAACAATGAGCCTAGTTTTGAGACCCTGGTTCATCCAGCAAAATATCGTCAATTTCAAAGTCGTAATCTTTTTTCTCTAATTCAGCGGCTACACGGTTAAATTCATCTTCGTCTTCAATGTATTCATAAACAGGCGTGCCATCAGCATCTTTGGTTACTTTCATCAGCACGAATTCTTCGTCGTAGCCTTCTTCACCTTCTTCTGGGGCTTCGTCTTCTTCGGTACCTTGGTACAATAATAAGGCATAAGCTTGCCCGTCAATTTCCATTTCGTCAATGCGTTCAAAGTAATGAACAACGCCGTTTTCATCGGTGGTTTCAACCACTTCTACCATGCCGTGTCCGTTTTGTTCTGTCATATCTTGTGCCATCATCATCATGGGTCCATATCTCCAATTAAGTAAAATAAAAATAAGTGTAAAGAGAGCGTTAATCTTACATTTGCCTATCTATAATACCCCCAACAAAATCAGAAACCAATAGGGCGAACGGAAAAAACAAAAAACATTACGGAGCAATTTTGGGCTTCATTTTTTTAACATAGTCGTAAGCTGGTTTTTCAACAAACGTATGCAATAAATAACTAGCCAGCACAGACCCTATCAACATCAATACCACGGTAACATTAACCGCTACGGGCAGTGCCATAAATTTGGCTAATACCTTCACGCCAATAGCCCCACCCGCCGTAATAAACAGATGATGACAAAGATATAAAGCGAATGAAACTTCTCCTAAAAAGATAAAAAACCGAGTGCTTAACAGTTTGGAAAGCCAGCATTGCTGAAAACTAAGCCCAATTAACAACGGTAAGCCAAACACCACCAACACACTACTAGGCAGGAAAAACAAGCCAGCAATAAAGCCCACTAATGCCAACGGAGCCAAATTCTTCGCCAGCAAAGAAGGAACAGAGACTTCTTTGCGTAAGACAGGTAAAATCCACACTTGGGTGGCAATAGCCCCTAATAAAAATTCAAAGCCAATTTTAAGCAAAGAAACGTTATTGATGAAATCCGTTTCGCCCCCAAATACCCACGTGAAAACACCGATAAAAGCCAGCAACAAAACAGAGAACAATCCTAACAAAATAGGCCGAGGCAATGGCAAAATACGACAAGCTACTAGCGGAAACAATAAATAAGCAAAAAATTCGGTACTAATAGACCAACTGACTGAATTCCAAGTGGTTATTTTTTCGGGTAGATAAGATTGTAACAACAACAAGTTCAAGCCTAAATCTCTTAAGTTAAATTTATCTGCCGTGTTTGCACTGATATGAAAAACCACCTCGGTTAATTTGTAAGTTACCCAAAACACCAATAGCATGGTGTAGTGGTTAGGCACAATTCTGGCCCACCGAAGCCTGTAGTAATAGAGCGTTTGCTGCCAGTTAAAGGTTTTCATTTTTGCACCGTAAACCATGGTCATAACAATACCACTAAGCATGAAGAAAACATCTACGCCAAAATAACCACAGAAAAAAAGTTTAGAAAAAAAAGGCAGCAAATCAGGAAAGAAAGCCGAATGTAACTGGGAGTGCTGTTTAATATGCAGAGAAAACACCCAAAGTGCCATGATGCCCCGAATACCCGTTAAAGATTTGATGATGCCTAGTGGCACAGTAGGACTGGTATTAGCAGTGGCGTTGTTTTGCATTGTCCTTGTTAAGTCTCCAAAATTAGTTGTGTAGAGAGTTCAGTTATTAAATTAGCACAAACAGAGGCTTGAAAATGAAAGAAAGTTCTTGAGCTTTCAGCTGGGTTTGCGGTATGCTAATAGAACTGTTAAGCTAAAATAAGTCGTTTTTAAAGTGAAATTCATCTATGCCTCTTCTACCTGCTACTTCCGCTATTTTACCTACAACCACCGCTCTTTCTGTTTTGGATTGGGGCTTGTGGCTACTAATAGGCTATGTCATTGGGTCGCTGCCCTTCGGGTATTGGTTGCCCAAGTGGTTTCGAGGCGTTGATATTCGGGAACATGGCAGTGGTAACACAGGCGGAACCAACGTGCTTCGTATTTGTGGTAAACCCTTAGGCATCGCCACCTATGTGCTGGATTTCGCTAAAGCCTTCTTACCTGTATACATTCTGCGTAAAGGCATACCGCTTGAATATGGGCTACACATCGCCTTTGGGCTGATGATTGTACTAGGGCACGCCAAAACCTTTTTATTAAACTTCAAAGGCGGAAAATCTGCTATGTCTACATTAGGGTGCATTTTTGCGTTTTCACCAGTAGGCGGTTTAGCCTGTGCTTTATTAGCCATCAGCGTAATGCGGTTAACTCGTATTGTTTCCGTGGGGTCTATTGTTACAGCCTCCTTGGCATGGGCTATTTTATGGGCGTTTAAAACGCCTATTCCTTACGTTATTTTTACGGCTATTGCGGGCGTTTTGGTTATTGCCCTTCATCGGGCTAATATTGCTCGGTTAATGGCAGGTACAGAAAATAAATTTTAGTTGCCCGAAAAAGTTGGTTTAGAAAGCAATCAAATTAACATGATGACGGATGAAAACACGGTAAAACTGGGTTCTACCAATAAAATTGCCATTTTGGGTGCGGGTAGCTGGGGGCTAACCTTAGCTTGGTTGGCAACCAATCAACAAAGAAAATCTGCTTGTGGTACAACATTGAGCAATAATGTGGTGTTGTGGGATAGAACCCCTGAAAAAGTGCAACAATTTAAAGAAAATCCGAACGTTACGTTCCCCGTTACGTTAACTATTCCTGAAAACTTGGTATTAACCAGTGATTTAGAAGAAGCTATTATCGGGGCCGAAGCCGTGCTATTTGTGGTTACTTCTAAAGCAACCCGTCAAGTGGCAGAACAAATTAAAGCCCTCAATGTGCTTTCGCCCAATGCCATTTTAATTAACGCTTCTAAGGGGATTGAATTTCCTTCGCTCAAGCCGATGTCTATGGTGCTAAAAGAAGTCTTTCCAACCCATCGGGTGGGGGTGCTTTCAGGCCCAACGTTAGCCAAAGAAATTTTAACAGGGCTACCAACCGCTGCAACTGTGGCTGCCGAAGACTTAGAAACCGCCGAATGGTTACAAGATAGGCTCAACTGCAACGAGCGTTTCAGGCTTTACACCAATACGGATTTAGTGGGCGTTGAATTGGCGGGGGCATTGAAAAACGTGTTTGCGATAGCTTCAGGGTATATGGCGGCTAAAAAAATGGGCGATAACGCTCGGGCAGCGTTGCTGACTAGGGGCTTGGCGGAGATGGCAAGGTTTTGTTTGAAGATGGGGGCAGAAATGCCAACGATTTACGGGCTTTCTGGGTTAGGAGATTTATTGGCTACTTGTAATTCACCATTGAGCCGAAACTATCAAGTGGGGTATCGGTTAGGCAAAGGTGAAACGTTAGAAGAAATTTTGGCGGATATTAAAGTGGTTGCGGAAGGGGTTCAAACGGCGTTTGCGGTGTTTGAATTGGCAAAAACAAGGGGTATTGAAACGCCAATTGTTGAATTGGTGGTGAATGCCCTCAGCGGGCAAGTGGTTTCAGGGGAAATGATGATTAAAAGCTTAATGAGCCGAAAACTCAAGCAAGAGCGGTAGATTTTTCATCTTGCTTAAGTTTCTTTGATTTAATCCGATAGAGTAGCTAGAATGTTTTTAACAATGAGATAGTTACCGATAAAGGATTTTGATACGATGCGTTTGAGCTTTAACACAGGGTTTACCTTAACGGAATTATTAGTAGGGCTTGGCATTTTAGGCTTGATTGCTGCCTTTGCGGTGCCCAAAGTACTGACTGCTTCAGGTGCTGCGTTAGCCAATGCGAAGGTGCATAAAGCAGCCCAAGCCGTAGTGAATGGCTATGAAAAATGGACGCAGGAAAATGGGAAAAATGATACTATAACTTTAGATCAAATCATGACTATGGTTCAACACAACGGTAGGCTAACCACTGGTATTATGGACGACCATCCTAATAGTACCGATGTGTTCAATTGCGCAACCAACACAACTTGTTATAAAATGCCTGATGGTGCTATTATATTTTTCTATACAGCCGATGGAACATTTGTAGGAACAAGTAATAATGATGCTATTCACTTTTTAGTAGACCCTGATGGACGTAATACTGGTGTTAGCTCGTTGTCAACTTCAGAAACAGGGGCTTCTGTTGGATTCGCTTTATATTACAATGGACGTATTAGAAGTAGAAATAATTACAGAACAAACACACAATTACAGTTTGATGGAGCAATACTAACAAACTTAGGTGCTGAAAGTGACCAAGACCCTACATACTATTCACAATAGTAGCGTAAATTTACTTGACAGCCTTCAACAGCCCTAAAAATAGGGGGTGCGGGGCTTCTGGGCGAGATTTAAATTCTGGGTGGTATTGCGTTGCCACAAACCAAGGGTGATTGGTTAGTTCAATCACTTCTACCAATTCACGGTCTGGTGAAGTACCTGAAAAACTTAACCCTTTAGCACTTAACGCTTCTCTGTAAGCATTGTTAAATTCATAACGGTGTCTGTGGCGTTCCATTACCACATCTGCCCCATAGGCTTTATGGGCATGGGTGTTTTTCACCAAATGGCAAGGGTACTGCCCTAACCGCATGGTGCCACCCTTGGTGGTAATGCGTTTTTGTTCGTCCATCATCACAATCACAGGGTGTGGTGTATCCGCATCAAATTCGGTGCTATTGGCGTATTCTAAGTTGGCTACGTTTCTGGCAAACTCAATAACGGCACACTGTAAGCCAACGCACAAGCCTAAAAATGGCAAATTATTTTCACGACAATACTGAATCACTTCAATTTTGCCTTCAATTCCTCTGTACCCAAACCCACCCGGCACGACAACCGCATCAATATCTTTCAACTGCTCCGCTACCGCTTCTTGAGAACTACACGCTTCAGAGTTGACCCAATGCAGCTTCACTTTGGCTTCTAGTTCACCGCCAGCGTGGTTTAAGCTTTCAATCACGGAAAGATAGGCATCTGCCAGTTGGGTATACTTACCCACAATGGCGACGTTAATGGTTCGTTTCGGGTTTTTTACCCTGTTTACCATCGCTGCCCAATCAGTCAATTGGGGTTCAGTATTGGGCAAGTTTAAGGTTTCCAGCACTTGGATAGCCAAGCCTTCTTTTTCCAACGCCAATGGTACTTCATATAAGGTGCTTAGGGTTTCACCCATAATTACTTTATCAGGGTCAATGTTTGTAAATTGAGCCAACTTTTGCCGTTCAGACCGTGCCAAGGGGCGTTCTGTTCTGCAAACCAAAATATCAGGCTGAATACCAATAGAGCGTAACGTGTTGACGCTATGTTGGCTGGGTTTTGTTTTCAATTCACCGCTGGTTGGCAAATAAGGAATGAGCGTAACGTGAATGAAGCAAGTATTTTTAAAGCCTACATCATATCGAAATTGCCGAATGGCTTCCAAAAACGGTAAGCCTTCAATATCGCCAACTGTGCCACCAATTTCAACAATCATTACATCTGGGGCTAACTGGTTGACTGCTTTTTGTAAACAGCCCTTAATTTCATCGGTAACATGGGGAATAACTTGAACGGTAGCCCCTAAATAATCGCCCCGACGTTCCTTTTTCAGGATGCTTTGGTAAATTCTACCCGTGGTTACGTTATTCAAGCGGGTTAAATTGGCGTTAATAAAGCGTTCATAATGCCCTAAATCCAAATCGGTTTCCGCCCCATCATCTGTAACAAAAACTTCACCATGTTGAAACGGAGACATGGTACCAGGGTCAATGTTCAAGTAGGGGTCAAACTTCAAAATAGAAACACTTAGCCCTCTAGCCCGCAATAATCTTCCCAAAGAAGCAGCCACAATACCTTTGCCTAGCGAGCTTACAACCCCGCCTGTAACGAAGATATACTTGGTGGTTTTATTGGTGATAGAGACCGTACTGGGTGTTGTCATAGGGGATGAAGTCCTTTATTTCAATAAGAGAGAGCGTAAAAAATGAGTATCTTTTACTTGGCTTGGATTTTACTTTTTATTATTGTCTCTCAAACAAAAAACGATGACTACGCTTTTTTGTAAAAAGCTTTAACTCTTGACAAAAAAGATAAACTTTCAGTTTTTGCTAGCTCTTTTTTGGATTTTTAGTTTCAAACCATATCCAGTTGGTAATAGGCTGGTGCGAACGTAGTGAAGCAGACCAATTAGAAAACCCTCTGGTTTTCGGTCAAGCCTATTGCCAACGTACACGCAAGCCAATTAACCAGTTGTTCCCCTGGGGATTATTAAGGGGGCGGTGAGCATCCCCTTAATTTTGCGGGGGGTATGGGGGGTGCCCAAACGGTACCCCCCATGAAGCCCTAGCCCGAAGCGATTAACCAATCTGTATTCTAAAAAAACGATGACTACGCTTTTTTGTAAAAAGCTTTCAAGAAATCCGTTTATTAACCGATATTTTAATTATGAGCAGTTAAACAAGTTTTTAAACCCCTTTATACGATAGGATTTATACCCTTATGGCTAGTAAAAAAACATCTGTATTAGCAAAACAAAGTAACACCGCATCAGGAAGCACGACAGAAAACCCCTCGTTTATTAACGATGAAGGGATGGACACGCCGTTTTTTTCTGAGCAAGAATTGATGACCATGTTAAGCCACTTGAATTTTGGCGTACTACCTGAAAGTTGGAAGCAACGGCAACAAAACCCGCAAAGCGTACCAACAGAAGCCCAACGTATTGATAAAATAAAAACCCAATTGGGTGAACTGATTAACCACTATGCTTTTGAAAAAATGTTGGCTCCGTTGGGGTTGCCTGTCGCTTCTTCGGGAGCTCAAGCATGGTTATACCCGCTATTAAGCTATGCGTTAGCCCAATTATTGCAAGTTTCTCAAGTTTCCATCTACCAAAGAAACGACCGTAACCCACAACAGCCTTGCTTCGTTTTATTAGGCAACAACACCTTACCTATTGATACGCCCTACGGGCTGGATGAACAAGCAATCAACAGCACAGAAAAAGCTTCATCGTTAAGCCAATGGTTGAAAACAGACTGCACAAAACCGACTATTCTACCCCAGTTAACGGGTAACTTAGGGCATCACTCTTTAACGGTTCCTGAAGATGAACACGCTTTGGTGGTACCCTTTAAAACTAATCGGCAAGCAGTGGAAATGCGGGGGCTTATTGTATTAACACAACCTACCCAACTTCCATGGAGCCAATCCTTGCAAGAAACGGCTATTGCTTGCGGGCTACTACTAGGGCAAGCCTTAACGTTGAATCAACTAGCACACCAAGCTTATAAACATATCGAACTAGCGACACAACCCACAACAGATGCCACCCTCAGCTTAGAAGATTGGCAAGCGTTTCGCAATGAATTTTCAGAAGAAGTGCACCATTTAGTGCATGGGCAAGAACAGTTTCTAGCCAACCTCAATAACCTCATTGACGAACGAAGAGGCGTTGAAGTTGGCTCCTCCCAACGGGTTTCCGTTTTGGTAGAAGCACTGGCTAACAGGCTACAGCTAAACCCAAAAACAATCGATACGTTAAAGCGGGCTTCGTTATTTTCGCAAGTAGGCAAAGCCCAGCTACCCACGCAATTACTATCTAAACCCACGAAGTTAACCCCTGAAGAGCTGGAAAGCGTTCGGCAAGGTGCCTTTACGGGGTTACGCTTACTAAGCCATTTGTATGGCTTGGCAGATACATTACCTTACTTGCACTTTCAGCATGAACGATGGAATGGTTCAGGCTACCCCGAAGGCTTAGCTCAGTGGGATATTCCCTTTGGTTCTCGATTATTAGCCCTTTGCCAAGCTTATCAAACTATGCGGGAACCGACTGCTTATCGTGCCAAAGGCATGACCAAAAAGAAAGCCTTACTGACGCTAACCGAAGAAGCTCATATCTTGTGGGACCCATTATTGGTGGAAGAATTAGCCAAGCTTGAATGTGCGACACCTATTAGCAAGAAAAACCCGCGTATCGCATCTGAAAAACGAGGTGGTTCATAACATGATGATGATGATGATGCCTTCTTCCTCCCAGCCACCTAATGAGGCACCTTGGTATGCCGTTTACCCCACCTTGCACCGTGGCATTAAATTAGTTAGCACGTTGCCTGAAGAATTACAGGAATTAATTGGCAACCGTATGATGGGTTACGCCAAAGAACTTTACTTTAACTACCCCCTAAAAAGCTCCCTTGATGTTGATGCCAGTACGCAGGGGTTAGAAAAACTAAAAAGCCTTATGTTCAACAAAAGTAGTCATCATGCCATTATTGGGCGTGGATTAAATGAAACCATGGGCTTAAATGATAAAGGCAGAACCATGGTAGGTACTCGGTTGATGTTATGCTTACAAGCCATTGATACGGTTCGGCAAACTTATGGCGATGCCGTTTTGCAGAACAAAGAAGGCAGAGTACAAGTTTTTAGCCTTATACAATCCGTTTTTACCGAAGATTTACAAACCTTTGAAGATCAAGGTAGAAGCCAAAAACTAAGCAAACAAGAAAAAGAAGCCCTTGAAGAAGCTGAACGCTTAGCCTTAGAAGAAGCTGAACAGCAGGCTGTGCTTGAAGAATTAGAACGCAATAGGTTGAAAACGGGTGAAGGATGGCCTTCTGCTGTACAAACAAAAGTCGTTCGCCTACAGGCGGATTTACGTATTAGTTTGGTTTGTTTTATGAAACCTGAACCTGTAGAAACTGAGACTGCTTCCGCTTAACCCCAATCCACAGTAGTTTATACCAAAGAAACGACCGATTAACTGGCGTAAAATCATGATTCGAGAGACCACAAGGGTATCCCCTACGAAGGGGAAATTAACAGGGTACTTGTAGGGGCGGTACCTCTGTGTACGCCCGCCGATGGTGTAAAGATAATCACACTACGGCTAGCCAGTGATAACTTCAACAAGAAACGATATAATACCCCTTCCGTATTATTGTTACAAAACGTATCAGTTTTTATAGAACAAGGGCTTGCATTAAGGGTTTGTTTTACTTATGGTTAATAGGTGTTCAATACTTTCGATTTGCGTGATTAGCTCAGTTGGATAGAGTGCATGGCTACGAACCATGAGGTCGGGAGTTCGAATCTCTCATCGCGCAATTATGTACCCTCTAGCTCAATTTATCTGCTAGGGGGTGTATTATTAAGGGAAGCTACCATGATGAGTCGTTTGTTGTTTCAGTTGTTCGTTTTATTATTTTTCTTCGGGTTAGTAACACCTGCCTTTGCTGAAAGTTATCTGCTTAAGGGGATTGATTGGCAATTGCCCGTTGATGGCAAAAACGTGCCTCGGGGCGGAAATCAACTGGTTATTTACACGAGCGATTATGGGTCTTCCACCAAAACAAACGCTTGGGGTGTTGAAATTTTAGCCTTGCCTATTGAAGACGCCACAGGTGCAGGCACGGAATACAAAGTACAAAATATCCGTAGTGTGTGGGATTGCATCAAGCCAGTTTCAACCACTACCCCGCCTGCTTCAACGGAAGCGGCATCGCAAGGGTGCGGGAATTTACCCCTGCCTGCAGGTGCCTTGGTACTTTCCGCCAGCGGTAGTAAACGAAAAGCGTTGTTAGATTTATTAAAACCTTCCGTAGAATTTACCCTCATTACACAATTATTTAATACCGCCATAACCCCCTTTACCCTTGAAAACCCAACGGCTGAAACCAACCCAACAGCTGCTGCGTTCCCAGGGTTTAGAGGGGCGAATCAGCTATTGGTTTACACCAAAAAATACGGAAAATCTACGACAGGCACCAATGAATTTGGCTACGAAGTAACGGTTTCAAAAAACCGAGTAACCGCTACCGAAGGCTCCAATTCAAAAATCCCCAGCAATGGGTTTGTACTTAGCGGGCATGGTTCCCAACGGGATTGGTTGGCTAAAAATGCCCCTCTCGGTGCCAAAGTTGAAATCAATCAGCCAGAATCTAGCATTGTTAGCACCATTGATTTAGAAACCTATGAACGGCAACTGAAACAAAAATTAAAAACATTGCCCAGCTCTACCCCGAAACAAGATAAACAACAGGCTAAAAACGCATTAAAAGAAGCCAAAAAACTGAGTGGGCAAAAACAACCCGAAGCTGCTGCTTCTGTTTTAATTGAAGCTATTAAACAACTGGAATCCGCCCAGTGGCGAAATCAGGCTCAGTTTCCCGCAACAGCCATTAAAGCCACTTGGCACAGGCCTGTTGAAAATTCTCGGCAAGCGGTACAAACTACGTTAGATGTGTTTCAGCGGGCAGGCTTAAACACCGTTTTCTTAGAAACTTATTTCCATGGCTACCCCTTATTTCCTTCCACTACGTTTACGCAATATGGCTTGCCTGCCAAGCAATACCCTATTAAAGGCTTGCCGAGTGCCGCCAATCCCATGCAATGGTGGGTGGAAGAAGCCCATGCCAGAGGGATGAAACTGCATGCATGGATGGAAATATTTTATGCGGGTAATCAAGCCCTAGAAGGCGTTGGTCCCGTATTATCAAAATATCCGCAATGGGCGAATGTCCGAAGAGATGCCATAGAAGCCAAAACGCCTACGCCTTCCACTTTGGAAGCTGGCTACTACTTTTTAGACCCCGCCAACCCCGAAGTACGAAAATTTATTTTAGCCTTGACTCAAGAATTGGTTACCACTTACGCCGTGGATGGGGTTCAGTTGGATTATATTCGCTACCCTGCAACTAATAGCACGGATAGTTCGCAATTTGTGGAAAGCACATGGGGCTATTCCCCTGTGGCGATTGCCACCTTCAAGGCTCAATCGGGCGTTTCTCCGTTAGATTTAACCGCTACTGATGCCAAATGGGAAAGTTGGAAGCAGTTCAAACAGCAACAGGTCAATGACTTGGTTTTTAGCGTTTCTACTTGGGTGAAGGGCTATAGGGCTACCCATGCAGAGCGGGCGAACTTGTTACTTTCGGCGGCTATTTTCCCTGATGCAAAGTCGGCATTGGCTTATAAGCATCAAAATTGGGGGCTATGGGCGGCGGAAGGTTGGGTAGATTTTCTGGCACATATGAGCTTGACGGCTTCGGTTGTTAGAGTGGGCGAAGATGTACGTACTGTGAAGACGGCGGCTTTACGGCAATCGTTCCCAGTGGTTTCGGGTGTGTTTTCTCCGTTTTTTGGCACGTCGCCCATTCGCACGTTAGAGCAATTGGAATCTGCTAGAAAAGCGGGTAGCCAAGGGTATGCCTTGTTTGATTCGGCTCATTTGTCTCCGCCATTACTGGAAGGGTTGCATACTTGGCAAAACAATGCGGCACTTTCTACCACCGTTAAGCCTTGAACGACATTTTAAACGGCGGATTCAAGTAAGAAGTGTTCCACCCCTTGTGGAACACTTCTTACTTGAATCCGCCTTTGTTAATCAATCTTGCGAGATGATTTCTGATTATACAAACCTTAGGCCTCCGTCTCATGCTTGCCCATTATCATCGAAGATTTTGTTTGGATTGCCTGTAACGTAACCATTATGGGTGGCGTAACGGTTGGAACAGGTTCTGTTATTGGGGCTGGTAGTGTTGTTATGAAGGATATTCCGCCACATAGTTTTGCGGTAGGCGTACCAGCCAAAGTTACTCGTAACTTACC
>JAPLIO010000231.1 GCA_026389055.1 Candidatus Melainabacteria bacterium
TACAAAACTTCTTAGTTTCCAACGCCCTGTTTTGGTTGGATAAATACCACATTGACGGGCTTCGGGTGGATGCCGTGGCTTCCATGCTGTACCTAGATTATTCTCGTAAAGATGGGGAATGGGAACCCAACGAATACGGCGGACGTGAAAACATCGAAGCCATCCACTTTTTGCGGAACTTAAACGACGCTGTACACCACTACTTCCCTGATACGCTCACCTTTGCGGAAGAATCCACCTCGTGGGGCGGGGTTTCAAAACCCACCAGCGAAGGCGGTTTGGGCTTTGATTTTAAATGGGATATGGGCTGGATGCACGACACCCTGCAATACATAGAACGCGACCCCATTCATCGTAAATACCACCAGCACGAAATGACCTTCCGTGGGTTGTATATGTTTTCTGAAAACTTTTGCCTGCCGCTTTCGCATGATGAAGTGGTGCATGGCAAGGGCAGTTTGCTGAGCAAATTACCGGGTGATTTATGGCAGAAATTTGCCAACCTTCGGGCGTTGTTGGGCTATATGTGGGCTCAACCAGGGAAGAAATTGTTGTTTATGGGCTGCGAACTAGGGCAGTGGGGCGAATGGAACGCCATGGAAAGTGTTGATTGGCATTTACTAGAACACCCTAGCCATCAGGGTATTACTGCTTTGGTGAAAGGGTTGAACCACTTGTATAAGAACGAACCCGCCTTGCATCAGAAGGATAACGATGGGTCTGGGTTTAACTGGATTGATTGCCAAGATCATCAAAATAGTATCATCAGCTTTTTGCGTCGGGGGCATAATGCGAATGACCAAGTGGTGGTGGTTTGTAACTTTACGCCGATGACCCAGTTTGATTATTTGGTGGGCGTGCCGACTTTGGGGCAGTATAAAGAGTTGCTAAATACGGATGATTCGGCGTTTTGGGGCAGTGGGCAAACCAATGGTAATTTATTACAAGCGTTTGAGATGCCTTACCAAGGGCAACCCTATTGCGTGCGGATGACTGTACCCCCGCTAGGCTTGAGCTTCATTAAGCCAGTCAAGGGCTAGTGTTTTAACAAAAATCGATTGCTACTTGGTAGCAGTCGATTTTGGTTTTTGGGTTAATTACTGTGAAGAAAAATAAAGAATCTCTGCAAATTATGAAATCAAGATTTAATCTACAGCAATATATTTTAACCTGTCTAAAAAGTAAACCCAATCAAAAACTAACGGCTAGACAATTGGCTGAATGGATATTTCAAACATATCGGCAAGAATGTGAAGAGAAACGGCAACGCTCTAAAGCAACCGTCATTCCTTTAGATACGGATGAAGCGTTAATCACTCAATTGGTATCAGAAGTGGGTTCTAGATCTGCTTTGGAAAAACTAGGTATTAAAACAACGGAAGAACGACCAAGAAAATATTATTTCACGACTCAAACCGATGAAGAAGAAGTACAACAAGCGGAATCGGTAAATACTGTTACCAAAACAAAAAAAGATTATTCTCTATCTGAGCATGATCTCTACCCTCTGCTGACTCAATATCTACAAAATGAGTTTGGCATATATAGCAAACGAATTGATGAAAAACGGTCTAAAAACAATAATGGCTCAAAAGGCAACCAATGGTTACATCCTGATTTAGTGGGCTTGCAAGATTTAAGCCAAGATTGGCATTCTGAGATTAAACAGTGTGTAAAAGCGTATTCAGATAAGCAAACAAAATTGTGGTCGTTTGAAGTAAAAATACTACTCAACCGCTCCAATGTTAGAGAATCATTTTTTCAAACCGTTAGCAATTCAGCTTGGGCAAACTTTAGCTACCTAGTAGCCAGCAGAATAGATGGTAAGGATACCCTCAAAGAACTTCGGTTGCTTTCTGCACTTCATGGTGTTGGTATTATACAACTTGATGTTGAAGACCCCAATGAAAGTCAAATTATCATTCCCGCAAGAGAAAGTAGCGATGTTGACTGGGATGCGACGAACCGATTAGTAGAAGAGAATAAAGATTTTCAAGAATACATTGAATTGATTCGAGAGTTCTATCAAACAGGGAAAATTCGCAAAGAAAACTGGCGTATCCAATAACGACAACTTCAACAAGTCGTTAATCATCACAAAAGCCATTAACCCTAGTACCGATTATAGCATATCTTGTCATTCTGAACGAACGTGAAGAATCCCCCAAGGCAGGCACAGGAGATGTTTCGCATTCGCTCAACATGACGCTATTTAATCTGTGAATGGGTATCAAACTACTGGGTTTTTAAAAAATCCAACACCTGCTGAACCAACCATTCAGGGGTAGAAGCCCCCGCCGTAACCCCAATAATTTGTGCCTGCTGTAAAGCAACAACGCCTTCCAGCTCCTTCGCCGTTTCAATATGAATGGCAGGCGTGCCTAATTCATTACACAATGCCGCCAAATGCGTGGTGTTAGAGCTATTCTTGCCCCCAATCACAATCATCAACTGCACTTGCTTGGCTAAATCCGCCGCGGCGTGTTGCCTAAAAAACGTAGCGGGGCAAATGGTATTATAAACCTTTAATTCTTTGGCAACCATCGTTAAGTGCTTCACCATATCAAAAAAGGTATCTTCCATTTGCGTGGTTTGGGAAACCACACCAATGCGTCGTTTGGGTACAGATGCCAGTTTTTCCGCTATTTGCGAAGGATGATTGATAGCCACAATGGTTGCCCCTGCCACTTCAGAAGCAAAGGCCGAAATACCAATCACTTCAGGATGATTTTCCTTACCGACAATCACCACGGTGTAGCCTTCTTTGGCTAGTTCTATGGCTTTATTTTGAACGAGCCTAACATCAGGGCAAGTGGCATCGGTTACATGAATACCTCGGGCTTCGGCTTGCGTAATTAACGCAGGGGCAGCCCCATGGGTACGAATAACACAGTTAGCCCCATCAGGTACTTGTTCAAGGGTTTGTACGGTTAAAATGCCTAACGTTTCAAGGCGTTCAATTTCTTGTTGGTTATGAATTAACTGCCCTAGCACGTAAGTGGGTTGGTCTTCGGGTTGGTTGTGGGTAGAGGCATTAACGGTTTTATCGACTGCTTTTTTAACGCCATGGCAAAACCCAGAATGCTTGGCTAATTTAACGAACTTACCCGAAGCTGTTTTAAAATCCTTCCCTTCAAGAGGGATTTCCAGTTCGGCTTCCATCGTTAAGGAATCGAAGATGGGGGGGAGTGGTTGGTTGGGGGTATTCATTGTAATATAGCCATTTCTCACTGTTGTAAGGGGGTAACTGTTTTATTTTAACCCTAATGTGATGGCTTTCCAATCAATACGTTGATGTAATTTGTAACAATTTTAAGGGAATTGTTACGATATCGTCGTTACGGCGAAGAAAACTCCGAATAGATAACCATGCTTACTTCATTTCCATTGATAGTATTCTAACAAAAAATAACGACTTTAAAGGAGTAATGGTATGTCTTCTAATGGCTATTTAAGAACGAGTTATCACAACTATCCCCCTCAATTCCTCAATGGAGGGGCTCCACTGGTTGCCAATACCCAAATTAACTTATATCTTAATAAAGCACCCATATCTCAATATCTAGCAGGTGGCTTACCGTTCCCTGCACCAAAAACTACGGGGTATTTACCCAGCTTTTCAACGGGGGCAACCTCCTCTTGGCTACAATCTAACAACAATTATTCTAATGGTAATCAATCACCGATAGATATGTTCAATCCTTCTTCTTCTAATGGGTATAATCTTTATCCTAATGGGAATAATTTCCAAGCCCAGCCTTATCCTGTACCCCCTTATGTACCTTATGCTGGTAATAATTACGGTCAGCAAGCCTATGACAATGGGTATAATCCTTATGGCGATGGCTGCTACATCCCTCCCCCTCTCCCATCTCCTCCTCCTCCTCCTCCTACGGAACTACCTAAAGCGTATGCGGTAAATGAATCCGCTATTTTTTGGGGAGACCCTCACATTGTAGACGCAGACAGAACAGCTAAAACGAATGATAGAGCCACTAGTTTTGATGTAACTGATGCGGGCTTATACAACATTTTGGAAGATAAGGGTATTCAGTTTAACGCCAAGTTTGAAAAATTTCCCCAGTGGGGGCCTACTGTAGCTACAGAGGCGGGTATTAACTTGAATGGTGCTAAAGTGCTGTTTACTGGTGATGGTACGGCTACAGTTAACGGTAAAACGTTGGCAGAGGGTGAAAGCGTCACATTGAAAGATGGCTCTAAAGTTACCAAAGCAGGTAGAGTACTGAAAGTTTCGACAGACCCTACTAAAGGTGAGTATGATCTTGAATTGACCAGCGTTGATAGTGGTGCTAAAAAAGCTGGCGGCACCCCTATCTGTTATATTGATGCCAAGGTTAGTACCCGATCAAACGGGGTTGCGATGGATGCCGTTGCCCCGAAGGGTATTTTAGGCGAAGGCTTTGATGAAGATGGTGAGGAACGTAAAGCCCTAAAACTGGGTGGAGCGGATAAATACAAAGCAGATAAGCTAATTGCAGATAACCCTCAAATTCTCCCACCTCCTCCTAGTCCTGAACCTCCATTCCCTCCATTCCTGACGACGTTTGCCATGGGTGAAGAAGGCGGTGGTGGCTACAATCCTCCGTCTAACCCCGAACCTCCATTCCTGACGACGTTTGCCATGGGCGAAGAAGGTGGTGGTGGTTACAATCCGTCGTTCCCACCACAATGGTATCAAGGGTAGCATTACTAAAGTTTTGAAAAAACACCTAACAAGCAAGGTTGTTAGGTGTTTTTTGCTTGATGGCGTGGTAAAATAGCACTGTTACTAGGGTTTCGTTGTTTGTAAAAATAAGAAGGTGCTACGGATGTTTGCTACAATTATTTCTTCCTCAAAACGGGTATTGCTAACGGCGTTGGCTGGCGGGCTGTTGGCTTCTAGTTTTGTTTTGCCATTATCTGCTTTTGCTTATCAATCAGGTGCCAAAATTACTACGGCGAAAGGCGATATTATTATTTATTTGTACGAAAAAGAAGCCCCTATCACCGTCAAAAATTTTAAACAGTTAGTAGAACGCAACTTCTACAGCGAAGGAAGCATGGTGTTTCATCGGGTTGTACCAGGGTTTGTTGTTCAAACAGGCGACCCTACCAACACAGGCACTAGCGGTTCAGGCAAAACCATTCCGTTAGAAGTACGTAATAGTTTGTATCATAACAGGGCGGGTATGGTTGCCATGGCACGCTCTTCTGATCCTAATAGTGCCTCTTCTCAATTCTATATTACGTTGGCATCTCAACCTGCGTTGGATGGGAAGTACGCCATTTTTGGACGAGTATTAAAAGGCATTGATGTACTACCCCGCATTCAACAGGGTGATGGTATGTTTGGCATTACGCTGATGGATGTTGAGGGCATCGCCCCTGAAAAGCCTGTAAACCCAGCTCCAAAAACCAACTTGCATAAAGCATTTAAGAAAAAGTAACTTTTTTTATACTGTACCCGAAAAGCCACCTTCAAGTGAAAGTGGCTTTTCGAGGTTTATAAACTTGAGACGAAGGAAAAAAGTTAGGCTTCAACCGCTTCTTCAGCAATAGCTACAGCGGTTTCAGGAAGCTCAACAACGGCTTCTTCTTTCACTTCTACTACTTCAATTTCAGGAGCTTTAGCAACCGTTGGCTTGGCTTGGTTGGCTTCCCCTAGGTGTTGTTTTTTCTCTTTTTTAGGTAATTCTACCAACGTACCATCTTCAGCGGCTTTGGTTAGCAAGTATTTTACGGTTTCAGAAGGCTGAGCACCTTTGGCAATCCAAGCTAATGCGGTGGGTTTATCTAATTTTAATTGTTTACGCATGGGGTCATAAAACCCTAATTCAGCAATAGGGGCACCATCTCTGCGGTTACGAATATCTGTAACAACAATTCTGTAAAAAGCGGTTTTTTTACGACCGAGGCGTTTTAAGCGAATTTTAACCATGAGGATGTTTTATACTCCGAACATCTTGAGCGTTGTAACCCACTAAAGAGCTGACAACCAGCAATATACTAAGAAAAAATTGAGAGGATGCTTGCAACCGATTGGAAAGATGACGTTTCTTCCCTTGAGGGGATTGGATGCAATTACCCTAAGCATACCAAAAAAAAGAATCAATACAAGAGGGCGATTAACCGATAATGCTAACAATGCTTTAGGGGCAGATGATACCCGCCCCTAAAGCATAAAATCGCTTCAACGCTTGTTAGCCATCAACAAGCAAGCTTTTACGAATGTGTAATCTCTAAAGCACTTAGAATATTAAACTTAGGGTCTGCAAGTTTTTCTGGGTCTATAAGGCTTTTCAACGCTTCGTCTTTTCCAAAGAAGTCTTTAAATAATGGCGGATTCAAGTAAGAAGTGTTCCACTAGGGGGAGCGGCTAGCCACTGGTTGTAGTATCTTTTTATTAATCACAATAAAAAGGAGATACATACATGCCCAAAGGCTACCAACAACTAACCGCTATTCAACGATCTCAAATACACATCCTCAAGTCAATAAACCTGTCCAACAGACGCATCGCCAAAGTATTAGCCATTTCCCACACGACCATTAACAACGAACTCAAAAGAAACACCGGAAAACGAGGCTACCGACACCAACAAGCCCACAAAAA
>JAPLIO010000228.1 GCA_026389055.1 Candidatus Melainabacteria bacterium
CGTTGCCTGTTTGCCCGCTACAATGGCATTGGTTCGTTCATTAGCATAGGACCACCGCTTCAACCAGTTATTTAAGTGGAAATGATGGTAATGGTTGGGTGGCACAATCCCTATCTTATTCCTGTAAAAATCTGTCAGTTGCACCGCTACCAACGGAGGCACCACTAAGAACCCAAGCCAAAAGGCAGGGGCTGCCAAGTGTAACAGGCTATCGGTTACTGCTTTTGTGGCGGGTTGTTTTGCAAACCGTTCTTTAAAAAACTTCATCCACTCGTTTGCACGAGCGAACGCTGCAGATTCTTCAAGAGACTTCCTCGTTGCATCTCTTAATTCTTTGGTTGTTTTAGTGGTTACTGCCTTGATTGTTTTAGAATCAGGATCAGGTGTTACAGCAAAATAAATATCGAATTCGTTACTGGGTATTAAAATGTCTTCATTTTTTTGAAGTAGCTTATATTGATTAAACGTTTGGAACGCCCCGATGGTTAACCCGATGATGGTACCAATAATTAGCTTGGGTACTAGGGTAATTAACTTAGCTGTTGTAGCACTTAAAAACCCATTAACCGCCGCATCTTTAGGCGAAGATAAATCAGAACTCCAATTTTTATAAGCAACGAGGGGGTCTTCGTTCTTCTTGGGGTGAATAAAGTGTCCCACTAGTTTATCGTCTGGGATTTCTTCTTTTTGATTCCAATTTTCGTTGTAAATACTTCTACGAATACGGGCTATTTTCATTTGGGCATTGGCTTGAATTAACAACCCTACCACGCCCCCAAATACTAACGCACTTAAGCCAACGGTGTATAAGCCTGTCATCCCCATTTTACCTAAATGCTGAATTACGCTTAGTTTGTACTCTTCCGTTGCATTACCTTGCAGAATAGGTCCTCTAAGCCATTTTTGCTGTGGGGTCTCTAACGCAGCGATAATGGCATCTTGAAACGGAAAACTGAAATGGTTATTGGGAAAAAGTTTTTCCTGAAGATAGGAGGCCCCTATAATCAAGGGCGTAATTACTAAGCCTGCTTTGGCTCCTGCAATGGTACCGTAAATGGTTGCATGTACAGGGGTGAAATAGGGGTGGGTTAGTACTTCATCTGCCGCAGCATAAACTTCTGCTTCTGTTTTGATGACAGGGGTTTTAAACGCTTGCGGATTAACAAGTATTTCTTTATTTGTTTTTGAATGCTTGAATTGCACGCTAACATTGGGTTGCAGAAGAGGGCAAGCCGAGCCAGATTGTAATGCCAGAGAGAGGAAGCTCATAATATGGTTTGAAAACCCAAAAAGTGTCTTGTTTTTAAGTGTTCTTTATTGTTGCATAAACGCACTAAAAATAAAAGTGATGCCTATTTTTTTAAGAGTGAGAGAAAAGGCTAATTGGTTTCATTCGCACGCTATTAAGCTGAAGGGAGATTATTCAAATTGCTTTCTTCGGCTTTTATCGGCTTAGGGCGTTTATGAAATTGCCAAATACCTGCCCCAATCAAACCAGAAAGCCCCGCCAAGAAAACAGCCAACCCAACAGATCCCTTCAATCCTTCTACATGGGGTAGTAACTTATCCTGCTTTAAGCCAGTCTTCAGTGTTTCAGGCTCATGCAACCACGTTAAACACTTAGTTAAGGGTTCTCTAATTTTTTGTTCTAAAATAGTTGCTTCTTCACCCAACACTGAAAACTGCCTCTCTGTCGTATCCCATGCAACAAGAAACTCTTTTTTAACCGTGCTATGTTCCTCAATGGTTGCGGCATCTAAAAATTTCACCTCAAAAAAAACGCTATCTTTCTTATCACCAAAATATCGCTTTTCTAAGCTTAAAGCGGGTTTTCCATTGGCGAATAAATACACTTGGCTATCGCCTTCCATCTCCAAATTAAGCTGATTGGTGTCTGACCAAGGGTTATTGGGCAAGCTCACTTCGGCTTTGTAGGTACAGGTATTAACGGCTTGTTTTTGTTGCCACCAAGTGGGTGCCTCTATCTTTAACCTTTGAATGGCTTCCGTTTCATTGGTTGCTTTCCAAATTTGCTGCCCTGTGCCAAACACTGCACTCATCATCAAACTACCTAGCCCAACGCCAGCGGAATAGAAACCCCATTGCTTGGCGTGTTGCCCAAATGGGTTCGTTTTCATTAGTGTCCACCATGAAGCCTTGGGCGATTCCTTCAACGGGCAAACGGCAGGCATATTGGGGTTAATCAATCCTCGCGAACCTTCTTCAAGGGGCATCGTTGTTTCTGGGTTGATGTGGGATTCTATCATCACCACATCGTCTGGGTTGGGAATAATGGCATCGGTGGGTTGTTGGGCTAACCCTGTATAGGTTTGCCGTTTAAACCCCTGTGTATTAGGTTGTTCGGTGTTAAGCTGGTTGTAATAGGAAGGCGTACTGGTATTGGTTATTGCCACGTTAGTTACTTCCTGCTATTAAAACGCCTTGAAACGCTGTTTTTGCCGCTCGTTTACCTTGTTCTTCAAACTCTTTAACCCCTGCTTCTAACGGTTGATGCTCATAATCGGCTTGAGACCCATCTAATAACTTAGCAATGTTGGGGGCTACATAAACTTGCCAATTAGTAACAAGGGCTTCTAGGCTCGCTTTATCTTTGGTTAAATCTATCCCTCTGCTGGCTAAGGCCTGCTGGGCTTGAGCCTGTTGCTCTGGGTTGCTGGCATCTAACGTTTGTTGATATTCTTTAGCTATTGCATATTGATAGCCATGACGACTTTCATGGGCAAGCGTTCCCACTAATTCAGCTGCCACATATTGGTTGAGTGCTTCGCCTGAAAGCCCATTTTTTTCGCCCACGTTAAACAAGCCTTCAATGGCAGGGGCGATAATTTTTACCTTTTGGCTGGCAGGGTCAAACAGGGCAAAGGTAGACCCGCCATCGGGCGATTCCATTTGAAATTCAATGCCTTGTGCAGGTAAGCCATAAACGTTAGAAATGGTTTTTTCAAGGGGGGTTACCAGCTGTTGTAATAACGCATAATTTTTAGTTTGCCGAATGGTACTTAACGAACGGGCTAATTGCTGAATAAGCTGTTGTTGTTGAGGGGTTTGTAGGGCTTGCTTTAGGTTGGTGCTATCAGTAGCATCGCTACTTAAGCCTGTATACATTGATTGTTCCGCATCCATTATCTCAAACCGTGAAGAAAGAGCATCAATGGCATCAACACGGAGGTCTTCTTTGGTTCTTTGAGCCGTTTGTTTACCATTGGCATTGGTTACTACTTTGGTGGTTATTTTATCTACATTAAACACACCCACTAAGGGGTTTTCGCTAGGCTTGGCTGTTGCATCATAAGTAACAAAGGTGTTCGGGGCTATTTCGGTAGGCACTTCTCCATTATCAATAAGCGTTCCTATTTTAAGCCTCAAACTGTTTTGTGAAGAGCTTTTTTGAAATTCTTCCACCGCTAAGCAAAGAATTTTATTTTGCGTTTTCGCATCGGTTTGGGCTTTTTGACGCAGGTTTAAGGTTTTGGTTGGGTCTGCATTGGCATTACTAACTTCTATTTGGGCGTAGGCTAGGCGGGCGTTGAGCGTTTGAAGATCCTTGGCATCTGTAAAGCCCAATTGTTGAGCGGTCGCTAGAATGTTATTGCGTAGTTGAGCGTTTTGTTGCTCATAAGAAGCTGGCATGGGTTGCGTGCTAATAGGTGCCTTTCTTGGAAGGCTTGCGTAAGCGGGTATAGGATAATTGGCATATGGGTTTGAGTTGAACCCGATGGTCATCATCATCATCATCATTGGTTTATTGAATCGCCCTTTTTACTGAAAATAGCCTATTATACACACGAATAGAAGATCGTTATGATTAAAACACAAACGAAGCTCAACCTTCTTATTTGCATAAAACCATCGTGGCTCTATTTTTGTGCGGGCTTTTATGTGTTATACCAATTGACAATTTAAATAGCGTAAGAGTTCAAACCCACCAGTAGGAACGACCATCGCATTTGCTCTGCAGCTGCCGATGCGTTCCGTCCACCGCAGGGGCAAAAAGAACATC
>JAPLIO010000151.1 GCA_026389055.1 Candidatus Melainabacteria bacterium
TCCGCATTTTTTCAGTGGGAAAGCCCCAACGGGCAACAGGTATTAACGTATCAGCTAGCAGAAGGCTATTTTCATCTGTTTTTGCACGATGAAACCCTTTCTATCGCCGAAAAACTAGCGGAATTGGATAGCCTCATCCAAAAGATTGGGCGATTTGAAGCCCATGATGAACCTTTTTTGCTTCCCTTGGGCGGAGACCATCTAGGTACGCCTGAAACCGCCGTTTTAGAGGCATTTCACAAGCATTTACCGAACGCGACGGTTGTGCATCCGCACCAATTTATGGCGAAGGCTCAAAAATGGTTAGCTGAATCGAACGCTGAAATTCCCACGCACGAAGGCAGTTTACGAGCCTTCGCTTCAAAAGCAACGGAAGCTCCGTTTTTGCTGACTGGCACGCTTTCTGCCCGAATGAAGTTGAAACTAGCCAACGCCAAGCTAGAACACAGGTTAACGCATCAAACGGAACGTCAACTGGCTTGGGTTGCCATGGCGACCCCCGAAAACCTCCCTGCTGGGGCGGATTTCACCCTTGCTAAAGCGTGGGAATCGCTTTTGTTGAACCATCCGCATGATAGTATTTGTGGGTGCAGTTTGGATGCCGTGCATCGGGCTAATGCCGTTCGGTTTGATGAGGCTAACGCCTACGCCGAAGGCTTGGAACGCAGAACGCAAAAAGCCTTGGGCTTGAATGAAACGGGGATTCATGGGTGGAATGGCAGTACGGTAGAAATTTCGGGGGTTGTGCCTCTTTCGCTAACGGTGGAAAAAACAGCCCCAGAAGAAACCGAAGAAGCGGTGTTGGCACGATTGGCTGAACAACTGCCGCAAGCTTATTTTCACACCGTGAAATCCATCTTGGTAGAAGCGTATAAAACCGATTTTCGGCAAGTGCCGCTTTCGCATCTAACCCAATGGGCAGTGCAAGGCTGGCTGACCATTGCCCAAGACAATGCCTTACCAGCGTTGAGTGTGGTGAATGATGTAGGGGTGCGATTCATCGCATCCGCCCCACAATCCTCCCACGGACGTGATAAATCACGCCCCTACACAGGGAATAATAATCAATACCAAACGCCGTTTTTCCGCATTGAATGGGATGAAAAATCGTTCAAGGTGATATCAACGGGCGGACGTGATAAATCACGCCCCTACAAAGGAGAAGGGTCTTCTGTAGGGGTGCGATTTATCGCATCCGTTCCATTAACATTACCAACCTATCGTGTCAAGGCAGATGTGGGCGATTCCTACAACAGGCAACCCAGCACGGATGCGTTACCGTTTTTGCTCCATCAAGTGGTGGTGGATTATCAAACCCCGCAAGCCGCCCAATGGCAATTGCACTTTCAAACCACGCAAGGCGATAGCTTAACCCAAACCGTGCTTTGCGTGGCAGATGAACCCGTCTTGAGCATAGGCACCCAGTTTACGCCTACACGCCCGTTTATTGCCGTGGAAATGGTGCTGGCTGAAGCGGAATTTCCGCAGGAAATGAAGGGGTATGAGTTTACGGAGAAAGCTTCAGTGGGATGGGATAATGAGGCACGAGGAACGGAATTAGGGCGTTTACACCGAGTAAATAACCGAATGTTGATTCCTTTGGAATCATTCCGCGTAAGCGGAAAATACCACAGTAACGAAATTAGCACGCTCAATGGAGTTTTCTCCGTAAACTCATATCAGCAAGTGGGGTGGGAAACCCATGCGTATACGGCCGACCAATTGCAGGAACGTCAACAGGCGTTCCCTGTTCCCACTTCGCAAGATGAATGGGAGCCGTTGGGTGGGATTTTTCAAGCAGGCTTGCAAACCCCCAGCCACTATTTATGGCAGGCAGGCTGTTACGCCTATGAAGTGGAAGAAAACGCCGTGATTATTCCACTACACCGAGGCTTCGGTGTGCTGAGCGGTGGAAAAATGCCCGTTCGGGGGTGCCCAGCAGGGCCTCCGTTTGAAACGCCCGAAGGACAGTGCGTGGGTGAAACCTTCCTATTTGAAGCCCTTTGGGGTAGTGCCAGCGTGTTAGATAATCATCTACCCCTGCTACAAAAAGCGAAAGCCCGACTGTTGGGTGATGTTGGCTTGAAAGGCAAATTATTAGAAATCGGAACGAAACGAGAGGCATCCGCTATGGAAGCAACAATCATTCGGCTTTGGGAAACTGAAACGCCCTTGCCTGTGGCAATTAACTTGCAAGCCTGCTATCCAAAACGAGATAAAACCCTAGGCGATGGCTTGGTTTTTAGATGGCACAACCCCACAAACCAAGCCCTTTGGTTGCCCTTGCCTGAACAGCAAACGATTTGGTTATGTAACTTGAAAGATGAACCGCTGTGGCAATTAGAATCTGCTAATGAAGTTTGGGAGATTGCCCCTTTTAGTTGGTTGACTTTTTGGGCAACATAGGAGCAGTGACTTTCGTTTGTTTTTTATTTTTAGCGTTGCTTTAGGCTAACCGTAGAAACTACTTGATTTTCGGTCTTGAAGCGTTACACTGAAAGGGTAGTTTAATTAATCCCCTTTCAGTGCAGTATGATGGCTTCTGAAATAATTAAACCGCATAAAAACGGGCCGTAGCGCAGCTTGGTAGCGCACTACCTTGGGGTGGTAGGGGTCGCAGGTTCAAATCCTGTCGGTCCGATACTCAGAATCCAGAATGTTGCCTTTGTGTAACTTTCTGGATTTTGAGTTTTATAGCTACTTTAGCTAAAACAATCTAATACCCATTCACAGTTTAAATAGCGAAAGAGTTCAAACCACCCAGTAGGAACGACCATCGCCTTTGCCCTGCAGCGGCGATGCGTTTCGTCCACCGAAGGGGCAAAAAGAACATCCCCTCGTCCATGCTCTTGTGGCATAGGTGGGTGGCGTTTAGGGCGGTTTTTTCCGAGGGGCTTGCCCCTGAATTTGTCCAAGAATAATTAAAAAGCGTGTCGGGGGATGCCCAAACAGGCACCCCCTGACAAACCAACCAGCGAAAGACGGAAACGATAATCGATTTTAGAACATGCTATCAACCGTTCCTCATATTGAAAAGGCTATCGCTATGCCTCACCAGAAATAGGGGCAGGGCTACTTTCATCTTCTAAGCTATTTTCATCTTTTGGGGTGGGTGCCACTATACCAGCCAGTAGCTCTTCATCGCCATTTTTAATAATGGTATCTTCTTGATAAAGAGGGGCTTCTAAAGCAGCAGCTTCTTCGGCTGCTTCGGTTGCTAGGCGTTCTTCCTGCAAGGTTTCAGCTTGTTCAGGGTCTTTCAAGTAGTTAATCATCCAATAGCTATCGGTTTCTAATTGCGGTGTCAACGCTTCAGACCCCTGCACCTGTTTGAATCGCATTTTAGCATGGGTTAAACGCCCTTGTTTTTCGTAAACATAAGCCAAGTTATTCATGGGGGAAACCCACTCTTCATCTAGTTCTAAAGCGGCTTCAAAACATTCTTCCGCATCTTCATAGCGTTTTTTATAAAAGTACACAACGCCTAAAATGTTGAAAGCATGGGCATGTTCATCATCTAAACTTAGTAATTTGGTTGAAAAACGTTCTGCACCATCCCAATCTTCCTTAGCTGTTGCAACCAATGCGGCATAAAGCAAGGCTTCCATATCGTCTTCATTATGTTCTAGCAATTCATCTAACAAGCGTTTAGCATAATAAATATCGCCCAATTCATAGGCTAATCTGGCCATAGCAACTTTAGAATCAACGTGCTCAGGGTTTAGCTCGTAGTTTCGTTCATAAACTTCTAATGCTGTTTGCCATTGTTCCATGCCTTCATAGGCAAGCCCCAAGCCATAGTAAACATCAGGGTCTACTTCTTCGCTATGTTGAATACACGCTAACCAACTAGAAATAGCTTCTTCATAGCGTTTATCTTCATATTCAATAAGCCCCACGTTATACAACGCAGACGTATCATCAGGCACTTCTAAAATAGACAGTTGAAAATAGTTTTTAGCCGTATCCTTATCACCCAATTCCATATGGATAACACCCATATTATACAAAATAGGCTGATAGTTAGGCTCTTTCTTAAACGCTTTTTCCAATATCTTCAGAGACTCTTGCTGCCGTCCCTTGTGGTATAAATCAATCGCCACATTATAAAGGTATCTTGCCGTTTGAGTTTTTGCTTTCCACCAAAACCCTGCAATCACACAACCCACAAGCACCACAAAACCAATGCCCCAAAGTAGCCAATCCGCCACAAATGAATTGATCAAGGGTTGAAGTAGTTCAGGCATCAAAAAGTACCTATCAGCTTCTTACAATAAAAAGCCGTTATTTCTGTAGGATTCATTGGTATAGGATACTATCGGGCAGCTAAGCCCTGAAATTGAATACCACCCTGCAAGTGGATGACTTGGGTTTTAGCGTTGTAGGAACCATAAGGGGCTTTAAACTGCCCTACCACTTGCCCTTGCGGGTTTAATAACGTGCCTTGCACCGATTTCAAAAACGCCCCACCACTGTTATCTTCAAAATACAGGGCTTGTTGCGTTTCCATTTTCCACTGCTTGTGGGCTAAATCGCTAATGTTAAAGGAAACGGCCTCCCCGAAGAGCCCCTTATCAATGGCACGCTTTAGCTGGATTCTCCACTGTTTTTCAAGCCCTTGTAGCTTTTGCGGATATTGATTCAGCGGGGTTTGGGTTTGTTCGTCATACAAGTGGTTATCGCCAAGGGGTTTGGGCGTTGTGATAACCGTTTTTGTTGGCGGTAAAATCCATGTAGAAAGCGGGGTAAAGAACCAAGCCAACAAACCAACCCCTACCACAAGGGCTAGTATGACGATGGATTTTAAGTTTGCGAACACACCTTGATTGGTAGACATAGAAAGCTTCTTTATTAGACCTCTTGCATGACTCGATAGGTGGGTGCA
>JAPLIO010000208.1 GCA_026389055.1 Candidatus Melainabacteria bacterium
GAGCAACGCAATAAGGGCGTTTACACCTAGTAAATAACCGAAATGAGTAGCACAGTAACAAAATTAGCACGCCCAATGGGGCTTTTTCCGTAACCTCAAATAATAAAGCGAGATAGATAACCATGATGTACAATAACTATTCCAACCGTTACACAACAACTGCCTATGCCCCACGTCAACAACAACAACAGTCTATGGGTCAAGGGTTCGCCTTTGGTGCCAATAACTTTTTTGGTAACCAAGCGGGCGCTAATAACTTCTTTACTAGCCCTTCTGGTTTCTTTGGTAATGGTGCTAACCAATTTGCTTCTCAAAGTCAAAGTGCCGCTCAATCAGCAGGTATTTTTAATATGCCTACCATGAATGTGAACTTTGGTTCCACAAACAATGCGATTGCTACCGCCTATGGTACGTCTCAATATCAAGCCCCACAGTATCAATCACCACAATCAAACTATGGTGGGCAAGGGTATTACAAGCCTCGTCCACAAAAGCCACAGTGTAATCCTTACATTCCTGCTCAGCCAATGCCTCAGCCCCCTGTAGTGCCTCAAGGTAATTATTGCCCACCTACTTATAAACCACCCGTTCCTCCTTACTGCCCTCCCCCAGTAAAACCACCTGTATGCCCCCCTCCAGTTCACCCTCCTGCACCTCCAGTACAAACTAACTACGTTGGTTTAGCAGGCGACCCTATTGGCTACGGTCAAGATTTACCTGGTCAAACCATCGGAGCTCCTCAAAATACAGGCTACCACAACCTTTATGCTAACGGTGAAGGCTTTGCTGGTTACGCTGCTGGCGGACAATTAGCAGGTATCCTCAATCGTCAACAACCATTGACGGCTTTCGGTACGGCTGTTCAAACAGCTAATGCCCAAGGGTTATATCAAGCTGTCCCTAATGGCGGGATTGCCGTCAATTCTCTAGTAGAACAATTAAATGCTAAGGAGCCCAACAAAGTAGCTAACACCCAGTATGGTGTAACGGTTGGAGATTATAGAGTTCAATTGGCAGGTGGTTTAACCCAAGTTATTAAACCAGATGGGTCAATCGTAACCTTGAAACCAGACGGTACCCCTTTCCAATTAGGTAATTTAGCCACTCTTCGAGCCGGTGTTACCCTTCCCGGTGCTGGTGAAGCACGCACCGTACTGGCCTACAATGAAGCCTTAAAACAAGGTGGTACTAGTACCGATTTGTTAACATGGGGCTTCCGTACACCTGATGGCTTAGGTGCTACTGAAAGAGCTTCTGCTGGTTACGCAGATGGCGTTCAACGTTTAGCTTCTAACGGTAATTTAAACTACTATGATTTCCAAGTGATTCAAAATGCTCAAGCGAACCAACTCGCTTAAGCTAAGAAACAACACTTAAATTCTGGCTTTTCAAAAAAAAGAAAATTCCCTGTTCTGCCCTAAAGCGTAGCAGGGGATTTTTTGCTTCTTTTGGAGGATGACGCTTTTCACGGATGTGTTCCAAACTATCTGTAGGCGTAAGATTCATCGCAACCATCCCACCCCGACACAATACGATAACTGAAAGTTTTTTTCCGCCATGATGGTACTAGAGTTTATCCAAAGCAAGTTGTTTTCCAACTATCAGCCACCAAAGCCTTTTACACCCCCTCGGTATCGTCCGCCTGTGGCTTCTTCGCCTGAAGCAGGTAATCAATCCGCTCAACATGGGCGTGGGGAAGCTAATCCGCAAGGTAAAACCAACCCCTTTCAACTGGAAATGACAACCCCACCTTCAGCAGCTACCATGCCCCTTGGGGCATTGGGTGGCATTACAGAGGTTACCCGCCCTGAAGCAGTTTTATCGAAGGCAATTACAGGGAATAATCCGTTTTTATTGGCACAAACAGACCCTGCCAAGCAGTTAGATCAGCTAGGCAAAAACTTACCCTTCGCTAAGCCCATTTTCCTAGGTTACAGAGATAATCAAGCCCTTTACGGGGGCAGTCAGCTATTTGTTCTCTGTTGATTGATGCCTAACCAGGTGGCCACTGTAACGAACGACCCGCCAATAAGTGCAAATGCAAATGAAACACTGATTGCCCAGCCCCAGCCCCGTTGTTAATAATCAACCGATAATCTTCCAATTGCATGGCCTGTGCAACGGTTTTAGCCGTACTCAATAGGGCTTGATAAATACTCGCATCGTCTGTTTTTAAATGGCTAGGGGTATGCTGGTTAGCAATAATCAGTAAATGAACGGGTGCTTGTGGGGCAATATCTTCAAAGACGGTAACCGTTTCGGTTTGATAAATTACCTTGGCAGGAATTTCCCCCCGAATAATTTTGCAAAATAAGCAATCCGCCACGGTTGCGGTTGTATCAGCAGGGGGCGTAATGGATAAACTGGGGCGGATTGGCATAAGGGGGTGTTTCTCCTATTTTTAAGCGGATTGTCTCGTTTTCCTGTAGAGGCAGACGACATTGACCGATTATACGGGTAAGATGCCCCTGCTTCAAGGTTTTGTTATGAAAAAAAGTTCGATACTTCTCCTGTTTTTGCTACTTTTATGGATGAATCCGCTTGCCGTGGCTCCTGCCGTTCAAGTGGTTGAAGGTATTAACCCCAGTATCCCGTTTTCCCATGCCTTATGGGATGCTACGCTAGCAGAAAGTGTTTCCGCCGATGGATGGATAGATTTCAGTTATTTGAAAGCTCATCCTCGGTTGCTAAACGCCTATTTAAAGCTATTAGCTCAAGTTTCGCCTGAAATGATGCCTGCCCTATTTAAAACCCCGAAAGAAAAAGCGGCTTATTGGGTGAACGCCTATAATGCCTTGTTGCTTAGGCTAACGTTGGATGGTTACCCGACAGAAACGGCTCAACCTGTAGCCAAACAATTACCGCAGTTACTGGGGTATTATCGTATAGGCGGTTGTGCTATTACGTTGGAAACCCTAAAAGCCAAAGTGGAAGAATCGGGGGGTGCCGCTGGTATAAACGTCTCAGCTTTATTGAGTTCTTTAACGTTAGCAGGCCCTATTCTTCACAATGAGGCATACACGGCTACAAAACTTTCGCAACAAGCCCAAGTACAAGCCAAACAACCGCAACCTTATGCCCTACTTAGGCAGGAAACAGAAGCCACCTGCAATCGGTGGATTGTTCGGTATATTGACCGTAAGAAAGGAACATGGAGCCATTATAAGCCGAACGCTCGGTTGCCGATAGAGTTTCCGCTCCCTGTGCCTCGCCCTATGTTGGAAACGACGGTGCCTTATTCAGATAAAGCGTTGTTTCATTACTGCTTGAACCCTGTTACTGATGAGCCACCTAGCCCGCTACTGTTGATGGACACTTGGCAGTTAGTACCTTGATTTTTCAAAATAAAAAGGGATTCTTAACAAAGAATCCCTACAGAAGAAGTCAGTAACCAAAATAAAAATAACAGACATTAAAAAAGGGCTTCTATTGAAGACCCGTCTTGTACTTAACCTAATATATTGAGTTTATTGCCTACACCAGCTTCACGGCTTTTTTCAACAGAGTTCTTACTACATTTTGCACTAGGGTTAACAAATGCCATTAGTTGGCTATTGCTATTAGGTACACCTAATTCCAAATTGGAAGACATGACAGGCGTATTTTTAGAAGCATTAGGCATTACTACTTGTGAGCGTAAGGTAGCAGCGTTAGCAGCGTTAGCAGCGTTGGGTGCAAACCAGCTAAGCGATGAACTTGACGTAACCATGCAGGAAGAGCCTCCAAAAAAAGGGTGATAAAAATAGAACTAAAACGAACATAGATGTTTTTGCTAGGGGCGGGTTATTGCCCTTCACACCTATTACCATACCATCAGTTATATGACGTTTTATTGACGAAAATAGGGCTGGTTTAAAACTTTTTGAACGGTTGAGAGCTGAAGATGTTGATGATATTTTATCAATAGCCCTTCCTAACAGAAGACCGATAAACGAGGCGTTGCAGGTTTCAATACCCATAAACGTGAAAAAAGGGACTGGTTGTAACAGTCCCTCGTTATCCGATTTTGTTTAGAAAGGAGAATAAAGATGAAACACGAACTAGAAATGTTACGTCTTATTCTTACGATGGCTTCGGCTATCGTAGCTTACCTCATCGCCGTTAAAGGCTAGAGGGGATAAAAGCCTATTGATGCTAGTAACATCAATGGGCTTTTTTCTATTGATTATTATGACCCATCACCGATTATTTTTCAAGAGGGTAATTTAGGCAATCGTTTTTTTTGTAGGGGCGGATAGCCCACCCCTACGATAGGCGTGCAAATAGGGCGATGCGTTACAAACGGTAACACGCTAGCACAAAATGCAGGGCAAGGTGTTTTTATGCTGATGTATGGGGTTCACGCAATAAAATGTGGTGTGATAATAAAGTTTTAAACTGACAAGGCGAAATGCCTCAAAAATGATACATTTTTTACGGATAACATTAGGGGATATAGAAAATGATGATGAGTAGTGTAAGCGGTACGGGTGCAGTTAGTAATGGTATGACCCCTGAAATGATGGCGTATTATCGCCAGAAACAGGCTATGCAGGGTGGGCAAGTCCCTCAACAAGTTGCCACTGCAAGTATGGGCAATTATCCTGCTAATTATACTCCTGAAGATACCAATAGTGCATTTTGGACACCTGCCATTGCCACAACCATGGGAGCTGGGCTAACGGCAGGCACCTATTTTGGTTTTCAAGGGTATAATGAAGCTAGAACCAAATTTGGCGAAACGATCTTTAAAGATAGACATAACGCAAAAATAGCAACAAATTTAGACCCTATTATTACTAAAATAGCTGACGATAACAAACAAGCAGTAGAGGCTTATAAAACTGCTAATCAAGTAGCTTCAGAAAATGCTATAGAAACTTATCTAAAAAGAGAGCATAGCAGTGGCCAGGGAGCTAAATTCACAGATGAAAAAATTAGTGAACTGAAAGGAAAATCGAATGCTGTAATCATCAAGGAGTTACAGCAAGCAGGAGAGACTCCTGATTTAAATACTTTTGATGAATATTTAAGGGACGAAAGAAGAAGAGCTATGACAAATGCTGGTATTTCAAAGCCCGAACTTTCTAAAATTACTCCCGACGCTATTGAAAACGTGAAGCAACAAGCCTTGGCAGAAACCCTTAATCAGCATGGCAACACGGGGCTTACAGTTGATACTTTAAAGGCGACTGATGGAAAACTAGATGTTGCTAAAGTTAATAAAGCCAAAGGGAAGTTTAATACCGCTGTTTTAGCAGATGACGCACTAAACCCAGTAGGTAAGCGTTACGGTATGGGTTGGAATGGGGCTGGAAGTAAAATAGCTACAGTTTTGGCTGTTGGTGCAACATTGGGTACAGGTATCGGCTTGTGGAATGCGTCGCAAACAAATGGACGCAATGAAGAAAAATTGGCTGCTTTACGAGAACAAGAACTTAGCCAAACGCCTTCTCTTCCAAGCATTGCCCAACAACAGTTAATCGCTCGTGATTTTGCTGATAATGGCATGCGGGATGGTAGTGTTGGGTAACTTCTAGCCATTTCAATTGTTTTTTCTCAACCGTAGGGCTTGGTGCAAGCCCTACGGTTTGGGCTTTGTAGGGGCTTTGTAGAGGCTGGTCTCTGTGCCAGCCCGTCTAGATCTTGAAACGGGACGCCACGGAGAGCGTCCCCTACAAAAACACGAATGCCCAAATTGCCCTCTTGAAAAATAATCGGCGATGCGTCATAATAATCAATAGAAAAAAGCCCATTGGTACACTCAATACCAATAGGCTTTTATCCCCTCTAGCCTTTAATGGCGATGAGGTAACCCACGATAGCCAAGGCTATCAGCAGGATAAGACGAAGTTCTTCAAGATAGCTGTTCATCTTATTCTCCTTTCTAAACAAAATCGGATAACGAGGGACTGCATCATCAGTCCCTTTTTTCGTGCATTCGGGTGTTGAACCCAGCAATGCCTCGTTTATCGGTCTTCTATTTAGAAGTAGGTGTCTTAAAAATTATCATAAATCCGTGTCTGCATCAACAGTACAAAACAAAGCCCTCTAGTTGCCTAGCAGGCGTATGCTTGGTAAACTATAGACTACTGTTCTTCTTAAAATTCGGATTGAAAGACCCCCAGTTCCTATGGCAACATCGCCACCTGTAACCAACCCCCTGCTAAGTAAAACCCGCCTAGCCACCATCATCAACCGCTTCCACCAACAACACCTAGCCGTTGTGGGCGATATGGCTATTGATGAAATGGTCTACGGCAAAGTCGATAGACTTTCCCGAGAAGCCCCCGTTCTCATCCTCAAACACGAACGAACAGATATCATCCTTGGGGCAGGAGCCAACGCCGCCCACAACGTTTCCTGCTATGGGGCTAAAAGCCACGCCATCGGGCTTTGTGGGGTAGATTATTACGCAGGTGAACTGAAAAAAGCTTTTGAACGAGACGGCGTTTTAATTGAAGCCCTTGTGGCAGATAAAACCCGCCCCACCACCACAAAATCAAGAATTTCAGGCGTTGTTAATGCTTCTGTTACCCAGCAGATGGTACGGATGGATAGAGAAGCCCGCACGCCTATTTCACCCGAAACCGAAGCCCTCTTGCTTGAAAAAATTGAAGCCATCATCCCACAAACCAACGGATTATTGCTGTCTGATTATGCCATTGGCGTGGTAACGCCCGCCGTGGTTGCCAGCGTTCAACAATTGGCAACAAAGCACAATATCCCGTGGGCGGTGGATTCCCAGCAACCACTAACCGCTTTTCAGGGGGCTAGCATCATGACGCCTAATCAACCTGAAGCCGAACAAAACGTTGGGTTTGCCATTGAAGACAAGGCTTCGTTGTTGAAGGCGGGTATTCAGCTATTGGAAACCACGAATGCGGAAAATATGCTCATTACTTTGGGGCATGATGGGATGGCGTTGTTTTCCAAAGAAGCTTCTTGCCTATGGCACATTCCCGTGTTTAACCGAAGTAAAGTATTTGATGTTACAGGGGCTGGCGATACGGTAGTTTCCACCCTGCTACTGGCCAACACCTGCGGAGCTTCTTGGTTGGAAGCAGCGGTTTTAGGCAACTTGGCAGCCAGTATTGTTGTCAAACAATTTGGGGCAGCGGTAACCACGCAAGCAGAAATGTTAGAAGCCCTAGATTCTTTGGATGATGGGCTTTTGCAAGGTATTACAAAACAAAATTTTCAATTAGCTCAAGCAATTTAGTAAGGAAGTTATAACAACATGATGGCGATAATCGATACGAACGGAAAAGTATTTGGAAAATTTAATTTACTAGATGCTGGCTTTGTTGCCCTTGGTGGGCTAGTGTTGCTAGGGGTTGTGTTGGTGCAAACGGGTGTGCAAGCTACTTCTAAGAATATGGTGCAAGGCGAAACGGATATCCAAATTTCGCTTTACTTGCGGACTCGCACGTTAAATGAATCTCTGTTTAAAGTGGGCGATGAAACCAACATCACCGTTAGAAACCAACCCCGTGGGAAGGTTGCTATTGTTTCTGCCCAGTTAGACCCCGTTAAAGCGTTGGTTGCCCAAGCTTCGGGTTACAAAATATTTCCAGACCCGCTTTCCAGCAATATGTTTGATATTAAATTGGTGTTGAAAGACCACGCCACCATCACGCCAGAAGGCTATGTGGCGGAAGGCGTTAAAATGAAAATAGGCTTGCCCATTGAACTAGAAGGCATGGATTACCGCCTTTCAGGCACCATTACCAAGGTCGAACCAGTCGGTGAACCGTTGGTGGGGAAAGAGTAGTCAGGGTTTTTGGTTATGATGGTTACTCCTTTATCCACGGCTGAAACAGGTCAATCTTTGATGAGCTTGGGTCGGCAATCTATCCTGTTTGGCTGGGTTTTTCAGCTGGTTCAGTGGGCAGATGAAACGCTGTTAGCTAGCTTGAAAACGTCTTGGCTGAATACGAAGCTACAGTGGTTGTTTAATCGGCATGCCGAACCGTTGGCTTCTAGCAGGCTGATGCATTGGTTACATGGGGTTATTCCTTGTGTGGGGCTAATTGGGCTATTTACCTTAATGTTAGTAGCAGAAACGGGTTTAATTGGGGCGGGAATTTGGGCGTTGTTCGCTTGGTTGGTGGGGTCTTCGTTGTTGAAGGGCTACAACCAATGGCTACAGAAAATAACGGTTGTAGATATTCTAGTTGGGGCATTTTTCGCTACGTTTTTTGTTTCTTGTGCGTTTTCTTCCTATCATCATGAAGCCTTGGGTGGCTTGTTCAAAATGGCAACGTTTTGGGCGGGGTATTGTGCTTTTCGTACCGTCATGGTGGAATTGCCTAGCAGTATCCCCATTTTAATGACCGTTTTAATCGCTTTCGGGTTGGCTGAAACGGCGTTAGCCTATTTGCAATCTACCAGTAAAGTGGCGGAATTAGCCACTTGGACGGATCCTTCCACTAACCCCGAAGACCAATTAACCAGAGTTTACGGCACGCTTAAGCCGTATAATCCGAATTTGTTAGCGGCTTATTTATTGGCAACTCTAGGGGCTACCTTCTGGTGGATGGGGCAGTTATTAGCCAAATTAACCGACCCTGCCGCCCTCAAACAAAAATTGCTTCCTTGGTTGGGTGTTACTCTCGTTGCCTTTGGGGCAATTGCTTACGGCATTGTGTTGACAGGCTCTAGGGGCGGTTATTTGGGTGTTGCAGGCATGGCAATTACTTGCTTTGGGGTAATGACCCCCTTACTATTGTGGTTTGATGATACGTTAAAGCCGATTACTTGGTTGAAAAAAGCGTGGCTGGCGGTTACAGTCGGCTTGGTACTGCTGGTAGGGGCGATGATTTTGAAAAGTTCCGCCTTACAACACCGTATTGCCAGTATGTTGGCGTTTCGGGAAGATAGCAGTATTTCCTATCGCATGAACGTTTACGCCAGTGCGTGGCGAATGTTTTTGGATAATTTTTGGACAGGCATTGGGCCTTCTAACACCGTTTTTAAAAAGGTGTATGGCTTTTATATGACCCCCGGATATAATGCCCTTGGGGCTTACAGCGTTCCGCTGGAAATTGCCTTAGAACAGGGCATTTTGGGTTTATTGGTTCTATTTAGCTTTTTAACTTACTTGAAAATTAAAACATATGCCCTCCTCACCCAATGGAACGGGATTACCTTAGCCAAAAAATTATCAACTGCCGCTGCAGCATTGGCGTTGGTTGGGTTTTTCTATCATGGGTTGTTTGATACAATTTGGTATCGCCCTGCTATTCAGCTTTTATTTTGGTTTTTTGTTGCCGTTTGGGCATACAGTGCCACTAGCCCTTCGGCTAGCGTGCAACCCAGTTCAGTAGAAAGTATTCCCTGCCATGATAATGACTAACTTGTTTTCGTTGCTTAGCCCGCCACTAAAAACACCCCGAATTAAAGATTTAAACCGTATTGCCTTGTTGTGCTACGGTGGCTTGGGCGATGTACTATTGTTTAGCCCCGTGATTGCTGAAATTAAGGCGTGGCTACCCAATGCTTCTATAACGCTTTACCTTGAAGAACGTAGTATGGGCGTTAGCTCCGTGTTGGCTGGGGTCGATTCCGTTCAGCTTATACCAACAGGCACCATGAGCAAGTTTAAGTTATTCAACTTTTTAGTGAACGATTTAAAAAAACGCCATTTTGATGCCGTTCTTTCTTGTGGTACGAATAAATTCATTCCTTATATGCTGGCGTTGACAGGTATTCAATATAGGGTAGGGTATGAAACTAGTGGTTACGGTCAGCAATTACTTTCGCACCAAGCCCCGCTTAAACAGGATATCTACGCTAGTTTGATGTATTTTGAACTGGCAAAAACGTTTATGAAACCGCTGATTGGCCCAGCGTATGAAGCGTTTTTACAACCGCCACAACTTAAACCCATTGCCATGCCTGCCTCCGATAGAGACCTTGAAGAGCTACAAGCCCTTTCTTTGCAACCCAATCAGGGCGATCATCGTAAGCATATTTTGTTGCACCCCGGTGTTAGCCAAATGAGCTTAGCCAAGGGCATCAATAAAACGTGGTCTGCGATTGATTGGTCTCAGTTGGTTTTATCGTTGAGTGCCACGCATTGCGTTTATTTGGTGGGTGGAAAAGATGACGAACCCATTGTAATGGATATTTTAGCTTTATTGCCTGAAAACCTGCAACGGTTTTCTAACTTAATGGGTACTACTCGGAATTTTAGCGATTTGGCTAGCTTGATGACGTTGATGGATGCCGTTATTTGTGTTGATTCTGCTCCGTTGCATTTAGCCATTGCCATGAATAAACCGACCGTTGCTATTTTTGGCCCAACTGATGAGAAAAAGTTGTTGCCTAACCCTGAATGGGTGCCTACGGTTAAAGCGGTAACGGTTGAAGGGTTGGCGTGCAGACCCTGCCTTTGGGCGGTGCGTCAGCAAAATTGTGAAACATCGGATTGTTTGGGCGTTTCTGTTAAAGCCGTAGAATCTGCCGTGTTAGGCTTGTTGGGTTAGTTATTTTTTACGCTTCCTAACCAGTGCTAAACATTCATTATTGCTTGGTTTGGGTTAAAATGCTTAGCTTCAGATCATAGGCAGTTGTAAATAGGCTGGTGCGAACGTAGTGAAGCAGAGCAATTAGGAAGCCTCTTTTGCTTCCGCTCAAGCCTGTTTTCAACGTGCAAGAAAACCAATCAACCCTTGAGAGGGGTTTATTAGGGGGGCGTGGAGCCCCCTTGATTTTGGGGGGGGTTTGGGGGGTGCCCAAATGGTACCCCCCATGAAGCCCTAGCCCGAAGCGATTAACCCGTCTGCATTATTGTTACGAAGCATAGCGTTACTTATTTCCCGACGCAAAACTGGCTAAACACACTATCCAAAACGATTTCAGAGGTATCAATCCCCAGTAAATCATCTAGCTGACGCAACGCATCGGTTAGGGGAATCGTGGTTAAATCTAACGGAAAAGCCGTTTCAGCCAGTGTTTCAATCGCCTTTTCTAAGTGTTCAGCCATTGCCACCAAACACTCTTGTTGCCGATTGGTTAAACAAAGCTGGACGCCTTGTTCATTGCTTTGTTTAGCTTGGTGTAATTGGCTTTTAATGGTAGATTCCAACCACTGCAAAACGGCACCCAACCCTTCGCCACTAGTAACAGAAAGCGGTTGCCAGCCATCCGTTTTTTGTAAGACTTGCGTGAAGGTTTTATCCTTCAACACATCTTGCTTGGTTAGTAATTTTAGCAACGGCTTTTCAGCTTGATTCCCCCTAACAGCAGTCAACAACACCGCATCTTCAGGAAGCAACCCATTCGCACCAACGATGGTGGCATCTGTCAAATAAAGCAAGCAATCTGCTAGTTGGGCTGCTTCTAAACTGCGTTCAACCCCCAATTGTTCAACCATATCGGTGGTTTCACGCAAGCCCGCCGTATCCACTAATTTCACGGCAATCCCAGCCAAAACCAGCGTTTCACTGACAGTATCTCTCGTGGTACCTGCCAACGGCGTAACAATAGACCGTTCTTGGGCTAGTAACGCATTAAATAAGGTTGATTTTCCCGCATTAGGTTGCCCTAAAATTGCAATTTTCAACCCTTCCCGAATCCACTGGCTTTTGGCGGTGGTTTCACATAAACTGTTGGCTTTTTCCACAACCGCTTGAAGTCTTTGCTGAAGGGCTTCTCTCGGTGGTTCTTCCACTTCTTCGGGGTAATCCATAGCAGCAACTAGTTCGCACTGAATGGCAATAATGGCTTCCCGTAGTCCTGTTAAATAGCCTGCAACGGTTTTATGCCGAAGATTTTGCGTGGCAAACTGGCTTAATTGGTTCCCTTCGGCGTGAATGGCGTCTAAAATGCTTTCGGCTTGGGTTAAATCTAGCTTCCCGTTGATGAAGGCTCTGCGGGTAAAGGCTCCGCCTGTAGCGAAGGTGGCACCTGCTTGCTGGCAGGCTTCTAGCACTTGGGTGGGAATGGCTAGCCCACCGTGGCAGTGTATTTCCACCACATCTTCACCCGTAAAACTAGCAGGGGCTTTAAAGGGCAGCAGCAATACTTGGTCGATGGTTACTTCAGGCTGATTGGGTGCGTGAACGTACCCGAAAATCGCTTTGGCTGGTTCGATTGTGGCTAGGGGTTTGCTGAAAATTTTATCGGCAATTTCAACGGCATCCGTGCCACTTAGCCGAATAACCGCCACCCCAGAAAGCCCTTCAGGCGTGGCTTGAGCAACAATGGTTGGTTCATCTGCCGTTAGGGGTGTGTACGAATTAGTCTGCATGATGAGTTTCGCCTTCAGCTTGTTCAAGTTGCTTTAGCACTTCGGCATAGGTTTCTGCATTCATGGGGGTGGCTTCGGTTTGATTATTCGGAAATGCCCTGTTTCTAACATCAGCCTGATATGCCGAGACGGCTTCCTTCGTTAATACCGCCCCGTTCATATACTGCCGAACAAACTTAGGATGAAATCCTTGGTAGCGTCCTAATAAATCATCAATCACCACCACTTGCCCATCGCACCCATTGCCTGCTCCAATGCCAATAGTGGGAATACTTAAACGGCTTGAAACGAGCGTGGCTATTTCTACAGGAACCAGTTCAAGCACCAAGGCACAAACGCCTGCTTGTGCTAGGGAATCGGCTTGTTGAATCAGCGTTAAGGCGGTTTCGGTTGTTTTAGCTTGAAGTTTGAATCCGCCCAAGGATAGCATGGCTTGAGGGGTTAGCCCTAAATGCCCCACAACAGGAATACCAATGGCGACTAGCCGTTGAACCAACGCTAAAATTTCGGGGGTACAGCCTTCAATTTTTACGGCATGGGCATGCCCTTCTTGAATGAACCGAGCACAATTAGCGATGCCTTGTTCCAACGAAACGTGGTAGCTCATAAACGGGGCATCGGCAATAACCCAAGCGGTTGTGGCTCCTTTGGTAACGGCTTTTACATGGTGAAGCATTTCATCTACCGTGATGCTTAGCGTGTTGGGGTGCCCGAGTAGGGTCATAGCAAGGCTATCGCCTACTAGTAGCACTTCAATACCAGCTTGGTCTAGTAGTTGGGCGGTGGTAAAATCATACGCTGTTAGGCAGGCGAAGGGTTGCCCTGCTTGCTTAAGGTGTTGTAGGGTGTGTTGGGTAATGCGTGGGTTTTGTGTTTGGGGCATAGCCATGATACCTCGGTAAATATAGTTAAGAGTGAGAATCAATTATAAGTGTTGTAACCGACATTGCGGAAATGACATTATTGTTAGGTTTTACTAAAATTGTTAGCTTCAAACCATATGTAGTTGGAGATAGGCTGGTGCGAGCGTAGCGAAGCAGACCAATTAGGAAACCCTCTGGTTTTCGGTCAAGCCTATCTTCAACGTACAAGGAACAGATTAACCAGTTGTTCCCCTGGGGATTACAAAGGGGGCGGTGAGCAGCCCCTTTGTTTTACGGGGGGTGTGGGGGGGTGGTTAAACACCACCCCCCATGAAGCCCTAGCCCGAAGCTGTAACCTTTAGCATTATTGCTACGAAGCGTAATCAATTATAGGGTAGCACAAAACTAAGGTGAAAGCGGTTTTATCCTATTGGAAGCCGTTACTTTAAAAGCAAGAACGCTTCATCCAAACAAGCCACAATAGATCAACTTTCTGTAACACACACAACTGCTTTTTTTCTCTCTCTACTTTTAGTTTTTTCTTTTTTCTACATAGGATAACACTTTATGATGACCTCCCCCACCGCTTCGGGTTCAAGCTATACCCTTGGTAATAGTAACCTGCCATTAGGCTATTTCCCCTACGATAAACTTCAAACCGTTATCCCAAAAACAACAGGGAAAGCCATTATTCAGTACACTGGCAACACACCCGTTGCAGATAGATTTCAGTATCGCCCTGAAGCGTTGTACGCTAATGGTACCAATCAAACTGTGCAAACTTATTTAGAAAAAGGATCGAATGCCCTATACCAACAAGGCAGGGGTAATACCTCTCAACTGGCTTCCTTGAATGCTATCACCGCATTGCAAGCAGGGCGGAACAATCAAAATAGGTTAGATATTCAGAAAACCCTCAATACCCTTAAACAAGCAGGTAGCGGTAACGTCAATCAAGCCATTGTCATTAAAAACTTAACGAATGCCATACAAGAAGGCAACCACACTGATAATACCCTAGAAGTAGATGGTACACTCGGTAGCCTAACTATGGGTGGGCAGGCTACGGACAATACCCTTAATCACTATGGGGATAGTACGGATTTACTGTTGCAATACGGTAATAATTTGCAAAACAACATTGTTCACGTTGGCGGAGAACAGCCTAGTAACATCAAGCAATTTGTTTCCAGTACGACGGATAGTAACAACCAAGCCACTTTTGATACTGTGGAAGAAGCCCTGCTAGAAGGTACAGGAAATCAGCACAAGCTAACCACATGGGGAAGCCTTGGGAAAATAGCCCTGAAAGGCGAAGATAATCAGTTTACCATCAATGCTAACGAAGGCATTGAAAAACTAGGGGCTACAGGCATTAACCAAACAGGAAGCATTACCAATAAAGGCAATAAAACCACACCGAGTGTAGCTTATTTGAACGGAGAAGCGTCTCAATGGCAGTACGATGGCGATGGGCAACAACGGTTATTTGTAGGTGGTAAAAATAATAATGTAACCCTTGTTACTAGCACAGTAGAACCCAAATCAGGGTTGAATCAAGACGATAAGCTAGTGCTAGCAGGGAAGGGAAATTATATTGTAGCAGATACTGGGGCAGGTGATGATACGGTTCAAGTGAAGCTAGCAGATGGCGAATTTAAAGCAGAATTAGAAGGCGGAGAAGGCAATAATACGCTGCTTTTAGAAGCGGGTAATTGGCGTAGCCGTAAGTTGGCAGATGGCACTACTATCTACACCCGAACCGATGCTAGTAACCCGAATGGGCAACCCGTACAAACTGTAGTGGCAAAGCACTTTGGTAAGGTACGATTGATTGAGGCATTATCCAGTTCATCTAACACCACGAATATTGATTTTAACTAAGGCAAAAAAAGGGAAAGCCATTGCTGCAAAACAAAACAAAGGCAGTGGTTCATTCTTTGTAAAACCAAACCCCAGAACAAGCCGTTTTTTGTTTGTTTGTTACTGGGCAGGGTGTGTTTTGTGTGTACTATAGATAGACACGTTGTTGGTAACGTGTCTTTTTTTTTATACGCTTTGTAACAAGACTGTGGCAACCTTTTGATACCATTCAATCTGTGAATCGGTCATTAGAACATCAATACAAAGCACTTGTATCAATTAGGTTTATACCTGCCCTGTAACTTGGGTTAATTTAGCCCGCTTAAGTTTAGTAATCTTAAGACTTATTTAAAAATATCTGTTATACTACGGATATTCTTAAATATCTTTATATCTACTTCCTCCCTGTTGTTCTACCCCTCATGCTACTTTCAAACAAGATTAGCGTTAGATGGATACTAGGTACTAGCAAGTAAAAACCGCAGGCGTACACAGACGTACGTTGAGGATTTTTTACTTGACGGTAACAACGTAGACGCTGATGATCGTTTTATTTAAAAGTGGTATCACCTGTGCGGAGCCTGTTATGTCTACACCCACATCCTCATCTTCATTTTTTAATAACCCTGCCACTAACCCAAAAAAAGCTTCCACCACCACTAAAATCCCTATTATCCTCGTGGAAGATCATCAAATGACGAGGCTGGGGCTTCGGTTGATATTAGAACAATCTGCCGATTGCAGCGTTATTGCTGAAGCAGAAGATGGTGAAACAGCCATTAACTTAGTGGATAAATACCCTAATTGCCAATTGGTTTTAATGGATATTGGATTGCCCGAAAAAGATGGGATTGAGGCAACGCAAGCCATTAAAGCCAAGCGTCCTGAATTAAAAATTATGATGCTCACTTCCAAAGACGAAGAAAATAGTGTGTTTGCCGCACTAGGTGCAGGTGCAGATGCTTATTGCCTAAAAGGGGCTTCTCCTGAAACCTTGTTGGCAGCTATTCGTTCCGTAGCCGAAGGCGATGTTTGGTTTGATAGAGGCATTGCTAAAGTGGTACTGCAATACTTTCAAGGTAAAACCGCTGTGCCTGCAGGCACAGTTGCAGGAAAATCTGCAGGAGCCATTGTAGGGCTTTCCGTTTACGGCGGTGGCGATGCCCATTTACCCACAACGATTGATTGCCCACTAACCGCTAGGGAAATGGAAGTGCTTCGGTTGATTGTAGACGGGCATTCTAATGCCCAAATTGCAGATGTTTTAGTCATTACTAAAGCAACAGCAAAGGCACATGTTCATAGTATTTTACAAAAATTGTGCGTCGATGATAGAACCCAAGCAGCCGTTTTAGCTATGCGACAAGGGTTAGTTCAAGGGTAAGCTTTTCTGTAAATAACCTCTACTTGGTAGGCGGTGTATCTTTTGAAATAAGTTTTTGAACTTCAGCCAGTAACTGCATGGTTTGAGCCCTTTGGGTAGCTTCTGCTGTAGCTTGTTGCCCTGTTGATTGCACTGTGCTATTGTACAGTTGGTTAAACCCTGAAGGCATATTCGTAAAAGTTGTAGGGGGTGTTGTAGGGGCTGGGGTTGCCTTGGCGGTTGCATCTTGCACATACAGTGCCGCTAACTCAGGGTATTGTTTTGAAATCATGGCTAAAGCAGATGCTTTTTCTTGAGAAAGCCCTGCAAACTCTGGTATGCCTAAATTGTTATTTGCTCTGCCAAACACAGCCCCTGTAGGTCCCGCTATCGCATTAGGAGATTGTGTCAAAATGCTAGTAACGGTTTGGGGTAATTGCGTGGAAGGAGAGTCTGGTTGCTGTAACATATCTGCCATGGTCATCCCTGTTGAAGTAGTAGGGGCGGGCGTGTTACCAGTAATGGGCATAAACCATTTAGAATTGGATGGTGCGTTTGTGGTATCGCCAACAAAGGAAGTGAAACTACTGATATTATTACCGAGTGTTACATTTCTATTGTACGTTGTACCACCAGTACCAAGCAAAGAAAACAATCCTTGCGTATCAATACTGTTATTGTTGAACAAGGTATTTACAGGCGTATGATTTTTGTCAAGAGCATTATCACTATTGTTAATGGTATTGGCAGCATATTGAGCCGTCGTATTGATATAGGTATCAATATCAGCAAAACCGCTTTGGTAAACGGGTGCTTTTAGTGGTGCTTTTTGGTTGGGTAATGGTGTGTTCCAACCGCCATTGTTCATATTACCTAAAGGGTTATTGCTTCCCATAATGGATAAAATCCTCTCAAAACTGGTCAGGGTGTGGTCTAAAAAATGGGTCTGTTTGAAATGGTCTGATAGGGTTTATTGGTCATGCCCTAAACTGGTCTGTACTATTAGTCAACCTGTCGGTTGTTAACAAGGGAACTTTGGTTTTTGTAACAACCTTGTCATTTTAATAAAAACAGCATCCACTCATAAATTGCCCCCTATTTTTAAACTATTCAATAAATCAAGCTTCCTAACAATAATGCGGAAGTGGTTTTATTGCTAGATTTTACTGAAATTGTTAGTTTTATAGCTATTCCTAAAGTTAATGAGCTATTTTTAGCCCAATTTAAGATGTCTAGTTTAAAACCATATGTAGTTTAAGATAGGCTGGTGCGAGCGTAGCGAAGCAGAGCAATTAGGAAGCCTCTAGCTTCCGCTCAAGCCTATCTTAAACGTACACGAAAGCCGATTAACCAGTTGTTCCCCTAGGGATTACAAAGGGGGCGGTGAGCAGCCCCTTTGTTTTACGGGGGGTGTGGGGGGTGGTTAAACACCACCCCCCATGAAGCCCTAGCCCGAAGCGATTAACCATTCTGCATTTTGGTTAAGAATTGCAATACATAAATTATCGTTAGTACTTAATCCATTTGGGCTTTGCGAAGCGTCCTAGTGGTTTCAATGCTAATGGTCTTCCACTGGGTATAAGTATCCAGCACCAAATTAGAAGCTTCCCGATGCCCATTACCCGATTGTTTCACACCGCCAAAGGGTACATGCGTTTCCGCCCCAATGGTTGGGGCATTAATGTAAGTTAAACCCGCTTCTAATTGCTCTACCACCCCCATCGCCAAGCCCATATCTTGCGAATAAATGGCAGCAGAAAGCCCATACCGCACCCCATTAGCTATCGCAACGGCTTCTTCCAAAGAATCAACCGTGATGACACTCAAAACAGGCCCAAATACTTCTTCCTGAGCGATTTCCATTGTCGGTACAACATCATCTAACACGGTGGGCTGAAAATAAAAGCCTTCGTGCAAGGGCGGTTCGGTAAACCGTTTTCCGCCACAAAGTAACGTAGCTCCTTGGGTTAAGGCGGTGGCTACCATTCGTTGAACTTTGGCTACCGCATCTGTATCAATCAAAGGCCCCACTTGGGTTGCCACCAACGAAGGATTACCTATTTTCAACGAAGGAATTTTGGCTAATAAGCCTTCAACAACCGCTTTTTTTACAGACCGATGCACAATCAATCGGCTGGTAGCAGTGCATCGTTGCCCTGCTGTACCGAAGGCTCCCCATAGCAAGCCTTCAATGGCTAAGTCAAGGTTGGCATCTTCCCAAACGATGCACGCATTTTTTCCGCCCAATTCCAACGCACAAAGCTTATGTTGTTCGGCACATCGGGTGGCTATCCAAGTACCTGTGGCGGTGCTACCTGTAAAGGAAATCAACCCAACATCTGCGTGGTTAACAATCGCTTTGCCTGCTACTTCGTTGCCTTGCACTAGATTAATAACGCCTGCAGGAAAGCCCACGGCATCAAACGCTTCTGCCATGCGAAAGCCCATCAACGGCGATTGTTCGGCGGGTTTGAACACCACGGTATTGCCTGCAATAATGGCAGGAAATAACTTCCAACTAGGCACGGCGATTGGGAAATTCCACGGGGTGATAATGCCACAAACGCCAATGGGTTGACGGATTGCCATCAGCCATTTGTTGGGGAATTCGCTCGGGGTTTGGAAGCCGTGCAGTCGTCTGCCTTCCCCGCCCATGAAGGTTGCCATTTCGATGGCTTCCTGTACATCGCCAAGGGCTTCGGCGTAAGGCTTACCCATTTCCGTTGCCATTTCGGTTGCCCAAGCTTCTTTTTTTGTGGCAATGTAGGCGGCTAATTTAAAGAACAATTCGCCTCGTTTTGGGGCGGGTAGGGCTTTCCATGCAGGGAAGGCTTGTTTAGCCGCCAATACGGCTTGATTGATTGCTTCAGCGGTTGAAGCTTGGAACGTACCGATGGAAACGTTCGGCTGGGCGGGGTTGTAACTTTCGAATGTTTCTGAAGGGTTGGCTGATTGCCAAGCACCGTTGATGTAATTAGGGTAGAAAGGCGATGTAGGCATGACAGAAGGTTCTTTCGTTTTAAAAAACTAAGTGGGAAAGTACCCTCTAGTATCTCAAAAACAAACAACGATTACCGAAGCTGGTTGAAAACCGCACCAGTTACTTCTTGGGTGGGGTGTTCAAACGCCACCAAATTATGAGCCTGTTCAAATTGTTTCATCGCTTTGCGTTGCTGCACAAGGTGGGCTTGCGTTAAAGCCAAATTTTTCTTCATGGTAAACACGGCAACTAACCGTTCCTGCCAATGCTTGTAAAACTGCTTACTAGGGTGTTTTTCGCCCAGCAAGTGTTTAAACGCCAACAAATTAACCCAAAACGCTAAGTTCATTCGGTACGGTTTCCCTTTATGAGATACTATCTAAGGCTTTCTTATCCCCGTCGGCGGAATCTTTTAGCATCTTTTTCAGAATTTCTGATTGGGCTGAAAGCATCTTCATGGTGGCTTCTAGGTTCCGAACTTTTTCGCCCAGCACGGTATCTGCATTAGAAAGCACCCGCTGGTTCACCTGCTGGAATCCGCTTAAAATAGACCCTGCTACCCCATTCAATACCCCACCAGCCGCAACGCCAGCTAAGCCAATCGGGCCAAACAAAGGGCCTAGTGTGGTTAATAATCCGCCAATTCCGCTAATGGTACTAGCAGCGGGCATTAGCCAATTTCTACCGAAACCCAAGCCTGAAGCAACGCCTGTTGCTCCTGCTGCTACGGAACCCAACCCTGGCAAGCTGGAAGCTGCAACAGAAGCCCCGCCCACAATGGAACCTGCCGCCCCACCGCCGATAAACCCTTCTTCGGGGAAGGTAACATCTCCCACACCTTGAAATGCGGAGGAAAGCCCGCCAAAGGGGTTTAAAGCCCCAATTCCTAAGGTCGATTGGCTATTGAGCCTGCCTAGCGTGCTAGTAACAAACGGCGATGCACCGCCTGCTAAAATGCCAGCAGCACCCCCACTGTTCCCACCAAGTGGGTAGCCCGTATAGTTTGAAAGCGGTGCTACTCCGAAAGCCGCTTGCCCACCGGGAACAATACCTGTTCCGCCTGAAATGGGGGCGTAGTAAGAAGTACCCGGTATGTTAATGGATTCTGACCCTAAAATGGGTTGAAACGAAGGGCTACCAAAGGTTCTACCAATATTCATTAACAAGCTGGAAAACCCGCCCAGCCCTGAACCACCTAAGCCTGAACCTGAAACGGCTAAATCTCTAATTCTATCCCACGTTTCATACAATTCCTGCTTGGCAGCCCCTTCTGCCTTACCGTAGCGGTTGACAATGGTTAGAATAGAATCGTTTTTGTAAGACATCATCATCATGGCGGTCGGTAAGTCCTTTTTTTAAATCAATTTATTGGGTGCTAGTACCTAAGCGAATGTTTTGAAGATAGAATCGATACTCTTATCAATCAGTTTTTTAATAGACCCTAATTCTGCATCCACTGCTTTATAAGTGGTGTTGACTCGTTCCAACTGCAGTTGTAGGGCTTTATCTAGGCTTTGAATGGCGTTGATACGCAAGTTTAGCGTAATGGATTCTCTAGAGTTGGGGTCTAAATTGGAAGAGAGGTTGAATAGTTCGTTGGTTTGGTTCGCCATCCGAAGCCGTTCTTGGTTAATTTGTTGTGCGGTTAGTTCAAGGTCGTTTTTTTGGGCAAGTAACGACATTTGCCGTGCTTGCGAAGCAGAAAGCCCCATCATCATCATAAGTTGGTATTCCTTTACCGTGGTATGAGATTAAAAAGTAAGAATAAAGCCTGTTTGTTAGCGTTTATCTCTATTCGTTTTTATCGGTTGATTGGTGGAGTTTGTTGTTAGGTGAAATAAAAGATAGGTTAATTGAAGGAGTATTCAATAGAGGTTACGGAAAAAGTCTCAGTGGGATGGGATAATGAGGCACGAGCAACGCAGTAAGGGCGTTTACACCTAGTAAATAACCGAA